>NZ_JBAQRT010000121.1:0-11955 GCF_049306435.1 Zavarzinia sp. | reverse complement strand
AGCCTGCCCCGCGTGCTCGACGACGAGGACCGTCCGCGGCCGAAGAAGCCCGGTGGCGTGCCCTCGAAGGTCGCCCCCAAGGCGGTCGCGCCGAAACCCGGCCGTACCGACGACAAGCGCCGTTCGGGCAAGGTCAATGTCACCGCCGCGATCGATGGTGAGGAGCGTCAGCGTTCCATCGCCTCCATGCGCCGCCGCATCGAGCGCGAGAAGCGCCAGATGCGTGGCCAGGAAGACAAGGTCAAGGTCGTCCGCGACGTCATCGTGCCGGAAGTCATCACCGTGCAGGAGCTGGCCAACCGCATGGCCGAGCGTGGCGCGGACGTGATCAAGCAGCTGATGCGCCTCGGCGTCATGGCGACGATCAACCAGTCGATCGATGCCGATACCGCCGAACTGGTGGTGACCGAATTCGGCCACCGCCTGAAGCGTGTCGCCGAGTCGGACGTTGAAATCGGCCTCGAAGGTGAAGTCGACGTCGACGAGAACCTGGTTGCCCGCGCGCCGGTCGTCACCGTCATGGGTCACGTCGACCACGGCAAGACCTCGCTGCTCGACGCCCTGCGCTCGACCGATGTCGCCGCGGGCGAAGCCGGCGGCATCACGCAGCATATCGGCGCCTATCAGGTGAAGCTGCGCAGCGGTCAGAAGATCACCTTCCTCGACACCCCCGGCCACGAAGCCTTCACGGCGATGCGGGCCCGCGGCGCCAAGGCGACGGATATCGTCGTCCTCGTGGTCGCGGCCGACGATGGCATCATGCCCCAGACGGTCGAGGCGATCCGCCATGCCCGCGCGGCCGGCGTGCCCATGGTCGTCGCCATCAACAAGATCGACAAGCCCGACGCCAACCCCAACAAGGTCCGCCAGAACCTGCTTCAGCACGAAGTGGTGGTGGAAGAGCTGGGCGGCGAAGTGCAGGCGATCGAAGTGTCGGCCAAGAGCCGCATCGGTCTCGACAAGCTGGAGGAAGCCATCCTCCTGCAGGCGGAAATCCTCGAGCTGCGCGCCAACCCGAACCGCGATGCGGCGGGCGTCGTGATCGAGGCCAAGCTGGACCGCGGTCGCGGCCCGGTCGCCACCGTTCTGGTCCAGAAGGGCACCCTGAAGGTCGGCGATATCTTCGTCGCCGGTTCCGAATGGGGCAAGGTGCGCGCCCTGCTCAACGATCGCGGCGATCAGCAGGCGGAAGCCGGCCCGGCCGTCCCGGTCGAAGTGCTGGGCCTGACCGGCACGCCGTCGGCGGGTGACGACTTCCAGGTCGTCGACTCCGAAGCCCGCGCCCGCGAAGTCACCGCCTTCCGTCAGCGCCGGACCAAGGAACAGCGTGCCGTCGGCACCGCCCGGGTCTCGCTGGAACAGATGTTCTCGAAGATCAAAGAAGGCCAGGCCAAGGAATTGCCCGTCGTCATCAAGGCCGACGTGCAGGGCTCGCTCGAAGCCATCGTCGGCTCGCTCACCAAGATGGGCACCGACGAGGTCCAGGTCCGCATCCTTCACGACGCGGTCGGTGGCATCACCGAATCCGACGTGACCCTAGCCAAGGCGTCCAACGCCCCGATCATCGCCTTCAACGTGCGTGCCAACAAGCAGGCGCGGGAGATGGCCGATCACGAAGGCGTCGAGATCCGTTACTACTCGATCATCTATGACCTGGTCGATGAAGTGAAGGCGGCGCTCTCGGGCCTGCTGGCGCCGACGCTGAAGGAAACCTTCCTCGGCTACGCCTCGATCCGCGAGACGTTCCAGATCACCAAGTCCGGCAAGGTCGCCGGTTGCCTGGTCACCGATGGCGTCGTCAAGCGCGGTGCCAAGGTGCGCGTGATCCGCGACAATGTCGTCATCCACGAAGGCACGCTGTCCTCGCTCCGCCGCTTCAAGGACGAAGTGAAGGAAGTGAAGGCGACCTTCGAATGCGGCATGGCCTTCGACAACTACGAGAACTTCCATGTCGGCGACGTCGTGGAATGCTTCGAGATCGAGGAAATCGCGCGGACTCTCTAGTCTGCCCTCAAGCGCCGGGCGGCGGCATCCGCCGCCTTGGCTCGCTTCGCGGGGCCGCGATGGCCCTGAAGGGAACAGTGAACTCCGGCCGACAGGCCGGAGTTCGTCTTTCGGAAAGGACATGCCATGCCTCGTGGTCGTTCGCCGGCGGGCAGCCGGCCGGGTCGCGACGAGGATCACCGCGACGGTCGCCCGACCAGCCAGCGCCAGCTGCGCGTCGGCGAGTTGCTGCGCCACCTGATCGCCGACCTGCTGCGCCGTGATGTGATCCATGATCCCCATCTGACCGGGATCGCCATCACCGTGTCGGAAGTCCGGGTCAGCCCGGATCTGAAGAACGCCACCGTCTTCGCCCTGCCCCTGTCGGGCAAGAAGACGACGGAAATCATCGCCGCCCTGAACCATGCCGCGACCTTCATCCGTGGCCAGGTGTCCAGGGGGACCGAACTGAAGTTCACCCCCAAGCTGACCTTCATCGGCGACGAGAGCTTCGACGAGGCCGACCGTATCCGCACCCTGTTGGAAACCCCGAGGGTGAAACACGACCTCGAGGAAGCCGGCTGGGCCGACGACGACGAGAAATAGGCCAGCTCGTTCCCCGCGACCCCATCCCCACAGGCGGGGAGACGGTCGGGGTGAGGGGCTCTCAAGATAAAGAACACCCCATGAGTCTCGAGTCCGTTCGCGCCTTCATGGCGCAGCACGCCCCCGATATCGTCATCATCGAAACAGCGGAATCCTCGGCGACCGTGCCGCTGGCCGCCGTCGCCCATGGCGTGGCGCCGGGACAGATCGCCAAGACCCTGTCCTTGCGCCTCGGCGACGAGGTGGTGCTGGTGGTCGCGCGGGGCGATGCAAGGCTGGACAACAGGAAGTCCAAGGCCGCCTTCGGCGCGAAACCCCGGATGCTGGGGGTCGAGGACGTGTCCGAACTCACCGGCCATCCGGTCGGCGGTGTCTGTCCCTTCGGCCTCGCCCGGCCGCTGAAGGTCTATTGCGATATCTCGCTGAAAGCCTTTGATGTCGTCGTGCCGGCGGCGGGCTCGACCCATTCCGCGCTGTTCATCGCGCCGGACCGCCTCGCCGCCATCACCGATGCCACCTGGGTCGACATCTGCCAGGACCCGGCGCCTTGAAGCGCGGCAAGCGCATCGTCAACGGCTGGGTCATCCTCGACAAGCCGCTGGGCATAACCTCGACCCAGGCCCTCGGCAAGGTGCGCTGGCAGTTGTCGGCGGCCAAGGGCGGCCATGGCGGCACGCTCGATCCGCTGGCGACCGGCATCCTGCCGCTGGCCTTCGGCGAAGCCACCAAGGCCCTGCCCTATGTCGTCGACGCCAGCAAGACCTATCGCTTCACCATCCGCTTCGGCATCGAGACCACCACCCTCGACGCCGAGGGCGAGGTGACCGCGACCTCGGACCTCCGGCCCGATACGGCGGCGATCGAAGCCGCCCTGCCGGCCTTCCACGGCCGGATCGACCAGGTGCCGCCCATCTTCTCGGCGATCAAGGTCGACGGGGAGCGGGCCTATGACCTGGCCCGGGCGGGGGAAGCGGTCGAACTGGCGGCGCGCGCCGTTGAGATCCTGTCGTTTCGCCTGATCGAGCGCCCGGATGCCGATCATGCGACCTTCGAGGTCGATTGCGGCAAGGGGACCTATGTCCGCTCGCTGGCGCGGGATCTGTCGCTGGCCCTCGGCAC
This sequence comes from Zavarzinia sp., assembly GCF_049306435.1. Lineage (NCBI taxonomy): Bacteria > Pseudomonadati > Pseudomonadota > Alphaproteobacteria > Rhodospirillales > Zavarziniaceae > Zavarzinia > Zavarzinia sp. The sequence continues at coordinate 8,247 of NZ_JBAQRT010000121.1, read as the reverse complement.
CGTCGGCCATGTCGTGATGCTGCGCCGGCTGCGGGTCGGACCCTTCGGGCTGGATCGCGCGGTGAGCCCGGAGCAGATCCAGAATCTTGTGGAAAACCACCCGGAATTGCTTCATACATCGCCCCCTGACGGCATTCTGCTGCCCGTCGTGACTGCGCTGGACGACATCCCGGCGCTAGCCGTGACGGCAGGTGATGCCCGGGCCCTCAAGGATGGCCGGGCAATCGGGATGCCGGGTACCGTGCAGCAGCGTGACGGGGATGCCGTGGTTCGCCTGATGGCGCCGACGGGCCTTGTGGCGTTGGGGCGGGTCGATGGCCCGCTCATCCGCCCGGTACGTGTTTTCCACCTTGATTAGGAGACCACACGATGTCGATCACGCCGGAGCGCAAGACCGCGCTCGTTCTGGAATACGCCACGCACGAAGGTGACACCGGTTCGCCGGAAGTGCAGGTCGCGGTCCTCACGGAGCGCATTTCCAACCTCACCGAACACTTCAAGACCCACAAGAAGGACAACCACTCCCGTCGTGGCCTTCTGATGATGGTGTCGCAGCGCCGCCGCCTGCTCGACTATGTGAAGTCGCGCGACATGGCCCGCTACACGAGCCTGATCGGCCGTCTCGGCCTGCGCAAGTGACGATGAGGGCGGACGATATCACCATCGCGCCGCCCTTTCGGGACATCGGGGCCCGGCCGGCACGTCCGTAACCACGGACGCTGCCCGCCGGGCCCTTCCCCATTTCCGGGGGGTTTTTCCGGAACATACCGCGCGGAAGGTCCGGCGCGGGCATCCAGGGGTGCGGCAGGGGCCGCTGCCCCGACGGGGCTGAAAGCCCACGGGTTGGCCGCAAGGGCGGAAACCCGGCAGGAAGGATAGAGATATGTTCACCATTCACCGCAAGGAACTGACCTGGGGCGGTCGCCAGCTGGTCCTCGAGACCGGCCGCATCGCGCGTCAGGCCGACGGCGCCGTGCTCGTCCAGTATGGCGACACCACCGTGCTGGTCACCGCCGTCGCCGCCAAATCCGTGAAGCCCGGGGTCGATTTCTTCCCGCTCACGGTGAACTACCAGGAAAAGGCCTATGCCGCGGGCAAGATCCCCGGCGGCTTCTTCAAGCGCGAAGGCCGTCCGACCGAGAAGGAGACCCTGGTCTCCCGCCTCATCGACCGCCCGATCCGCCCGCTTTTCGTCGAGGGCTTCCGCAACGAGACCCAGGTCATCGCGACCGTTCTCTGCCACGACCTCGAGAATGATCCCGACATTCCGGCCCTGATCGGCGCCTCCGCCGCCCTGACCCTGTCGGGCGTGCCGTTCCTCGGCCCGATCGGCGCCGCCCGCGTCGGTTACATCAACGGCGAATATGTCCTCAACCCGCAGCTCGATGAACTGCCGACCTCGGACCTCGACCTCGTGGTCGCCGGCACGGGCGACGCGGTGCTGATGGTCGAATCCGAAGCCAAGCAGCTGTCGGAAGAGATCATGCTGGGCGCCGTCATGTTCGGCCACCGCGAGATGCAGCCGGTGATCCAGGCGATCATCGAACTCGCCGAAGCCGCCGCCAAGGAGCCCTGGGCCCTGCCGGAATCCCCGGACGAGAGCGCCCTCGTCGCCCGCCTCAAGGACGTCGTCGAGGCTGACCTTCGCGCCGCCTATGGCATCCGCGTGAAGCAGGCCCGCTACGACGCCGTTGGCACCGCCAAGAAGAAGGCCGTCGCCGAGCTGGGCGCCGAAGGCTTCGACGTCGCCCGTGTCGTCGAGCAGTTCAAGGCGCTGGAATCGGACATCGTCCGCAACGACATCCTCGACAAGGGCACCCGTATCGACGGTCGCAACCTCGTCACCGTCCGCCCGATCGTGGCCGAGGTCGGCGTGCTGCCGCGCGCCCATGGCTCGGCCCTGTTCACCCGCGGCGAGACGCAGGCCCTCGTGGTCGCGACCCTCGGCACCGGCGACGACGAGCAGATGATCGACGCGCTCGAGGGCACCTACCACGAGCACTTCATGCTGCACTACAATTTCCCTCCGTACTCGGTGGGTGAGACGGGCCGCATGGGCGCCACGGGCCGCCGCGAGATCGGCCATGGCAAGCTGGCCTGGCGCGCCGTGCGTCCGGTGCTGCCGGCCAAGGACGCCTTCCCCTACACGCTGCGCGTCGTCTCGGAAATCACCGAGTCGAACGGCTCCTCGTCGATGGCGACGGTCTGCGGCACCTCCCTCGCGCTGATGGACGCCGCCGTGCCGCTGGAAACCCCGGTCGCCGGTATCGCCATGGGCCTGATCAAGGAAGGCGATCGCTTCGCCGTCCTGTCGGACATCCTCGGCGACGAGGATCACCTCGGCGACATGGACTTCAAGGTGGCGGGTTCCGACAAGGGCGTGACCTCGCTCCAGATGGACATCAAGATCACCGGCATCACCGAAGAGATCATGAAGGTCGCGCTGCACCAGGCTCAGGCCGGGCGCATGCACATCCTCGGCGAGATGGCCAAGGCCCTGACCGGTGCCCGCACCGAAGTCAACGCCTATGCCCCGCGCATCGAGACCATCACGATCCCCAAGGAAAAGATCCGCGAAGTGATCGGCACCGGCGGCAAGGTCATCCGCGAGATCGTGGAAAAGACCGGCGCCAAGGTCGACATCCAGGACGACGGCACCATCAAGGTCTCGGCCTCCGACGTCAACGCGATCGAAGCCGCGATCAAGTGGATCAACGGCATCGTCGCCGAAGCCAAGGTCGGCGAAGTCTATGACGGCAAGGTCGTGAAGGTCGTCGACTTCGGCGCTTTCGTGAACTTCATCGGCTCGAAGGACGGCCTCGTCCACATCTCGGAACTCGCCTCGAAGCGCGTCGCCAAGGTGACCGACGTCGTCAACGAAGGCGACGCCGTGAAGGTGAAGGTCCTCGGCATCGACGAGCGCGGCAAGATCCGCCTCTCGATGAAGGTCGTCGACCAGCAGACCGGCGCCGACATCGTCCCCGAGAAGCGCACCGACGCCGAGTAATCGGCCCGCCGCTTCATCGCAAAGACAAGGGCGGTCCCGCGGGGCCGCCCTTTTTCTTTGCCCGTCGCCGGTATCCGCACTACCTTCCGGCGAGGCAATGGGAGCTGAACCCTTGAAGCGTTTGTTCGGGCCGGTGCTCTTCGCCCTGCGTCACTGGTGGAGCCGGGAAGCCCTGGGGCTCGCCGCCATAGAGGTCGGCAACACCATCATCCTGTTGGCGGCATCGGGCCGGCTGACGCGGTTCTTCACCGACCCCTATTTCATGCCTTTCGAGCTGATGCAGATGGAGCGGGAGACGAATGGGCTCTACATGCTGCTCTCCATCGTCACCCTGCCGTTCGTCGTCGCGCTGGTTTCTCGCCTGAACGGCCGCCTGTTCGGTCGCCCGCTGCCGGTCGGCCCGGTCGAAGGCGCCTTCCGCTGGGCGAAGGCGCAGATCCTCGGCGGGCTGACACTCATCGCGGTGATCGTCATTCCCTACGCCCTCGTCATTCTGGTAACGAAATCCGTGCTCCCCGGCGCCATCGACACCATCGGCGCCACCGCCGCCGCCATCGCCGTGGCCGCCGTCTTTGTGCTGGCGAACCTTCACATCTTCTACCTGATGCGCGTGTTGTACGAGGGCCGGTCCAGTTTCGGCGCCGCGCGCCGTCTGTCACGGGGGCAGCGTTTCACGCTGCCCATCCGCTTCCTTGTTCTCGTCGCGGCGATCCTCGCGATCGGTGCCCTGTTCATACTGCCGCTGTTGTTCGCCGGAGACAGCCGGGTACTGAAGCTGGCCATGTACCTCGCCCTCAACCCCCTGGCGGCCACGGCGACGGTTCCCATCGCCGTGCTGTTCAGCCGCCTCTACTTCGAGGCAGAGGCGGCCGCCCGATAGATCAGACGAGGACGATATCCGCCGCCGTCAGGTCGGCGAGGGCGACGCCGACCAGGGTCACGCTGTTGCCGCTGCCGGCGTCGATGACAACATTGGCGCCATCGGCATGGGCCGCCGCCAGCACCGCGTCCACCGTTGCGAAGCGCGATTTCAGGAACAGCAGCTGGTCGTGGCCGTTTTCGTGGATGTTGAAATCCGTGATGCGGTCGTGGCCGAAGCTGCCCGAATTGAAACAGAACAGGTCGCTGCCGACGCCGCCGGTCAGCTGATCGTTGCCGAGGCCGCCGTAAAGCCGGTCGGCGCCGGCGCCGCCATAGACATGGTCGCTGCCGGCATCGCCATAGACGTAATCATTGCCGTCGCCGCCATGGACGAGATCGTCGCCCGACCCGCCATAGAGCTTGTCGTTGCCGGCCTGGCCGAAAATACGGTCGGCCGCGACGCCGCCGGTCAGCGTGTCCTTGCCCGACGTGCCTTCGGTCGCCGCGTCATAGGCGATGAAGGACAGGCCGGTGCCGCTGGTCAGGCCCTTGTCGCCGATACCGAACCAGGTCCCCGGCCGGTCGGAGAAGGTCACTCGCTCCACCCCGGTCAATTCCTTGAGACCATAGAGGTTGCCGGTATCGAGCAGGAACAGCGTGCCGTCCGACAAATGGAAGGCATCGTAACGGGCGGCGGCGCCCTTCACCTCGACCGTGTCGGTGCCAAGGCCGCCCGCCACCGTGTCGGTGCCCGTGGTCAGGCGGAAGCGGTCATTGCCGCCGAAACCGTCGAGGAAATCGTCGCTGGCGCCATCCGCCAGCTTGTCGAGGTAATCGGTGCCGATCAGGAAGGCGGGATCGCCGAAATGGTCCGAGGTCGGCGTGTCGCGATCCTGCACCCAGGTGATCGGGCGCGTGGCATTGCTGAGGAAGGAGAGCAGGATCACGCTGTCCTGCTCGATATAATCGTAGAAGCTCGACTGGCCGATTCGCGCCACCGGGTTGGTGAAGACGCCTTCGAGATGGGCGATCCAGCCGGTGAGATTGGCGATGCTGAAAACGCCGTAGGGCCAGAGCGGGCTGGCATAGGCATCGTCGAACAGGATCAGATTGTCGACCGAATTGGCGAATTTGGGGTCGTTCGGCAGCAGCACATTGTCGATCGCATCCTGAAACGCGGTGGAATCCCCCGCCACCCGGTGCACGACGTCGTTCTCGAAGCCGATATTCGCGATGCCTGGCCGGTCGACGATGACCGGCACCGCCCCGGCGACATAATCGCTATCGGCATAGAAGCCGCCCCAGGCCGTGTCCTTGATCGCGAACATGTTGTTGGTCGCGCCGGCGCCCAGGCTGTAACCCGTGGCGATAATATCGCTGCCATCGAGGCCCTGGGCCACGGCGAGATCCTTGACCGCCTCGAGCAGATAATCGAAGGCGTGGACATATTCTCCCGAGATCATCGCCGGATAATCGATGAGGTCGGTCGCATTGTTGGTCGGGGCATAGACGATGGCGATCTGCGCGATCTGGCCGCCCGCGTCCTCGCGCGCCCAGATCTTGGCCTGCGACGTGAGGAGGCCGCCCGTCAGCCCCTCTCCCGCGAAGAAGCCCTGCAGATCGACCTTGCCCGGCGCGACGCCAAGCTCCGCCGCCGAAACCTCCCGCCAGCCCGAAGGCGGCTGCGCGTTTGTGCCAAGGGCGACGTTCATCAGGGGATTGGCCAGGGGCAGCAAGGGCTCCGCCCCGAAGGACTGGATGCCCGTATAGGACGCCAGCGACCAGGCGGTGCCCAGCAATTCGCGGCCGTCCTGCCCCTTGTAATCGAATATCGGCATGTTCTCCCCCCGGATGCGACGGACTTTTGTCCTGTCGCGCAGAGACTAACATCCCTGTCAGCAGGAAGGCGCGGCCGGAAGATGCCAAATCGGGTCGAGTGAGGGGGGAAGGACCAGATCGGCAGATGAATATTCTGGGTTGATGGAAATTATAATATTGCCGCCAGGATTGAATCCTGTCAGCCTGCCCCTGTCGCAGGAGAGTTCGATGACAGTGTCCGTCTGGTCCACCTTCACTTTCGCCATCCGCAACACGATCCGCCCCGTGACCCTGGGCTTCGTCGGCCTTCAGGTCGCGAGCGCCGGGGTGTTCGTGATTTGGGCGCAAATCCGGATCGCGCAGCTCACGGCACTCAACGATCCCGACGCCTGGCAGAGTTATCTGTGGCAGACCAATATCCTGAACATTTTGCTCGGTCTTCTCTCCCTGCCTCTTTTCGTCATTCTCTCGTCCCGCTTGAGCGCCGATGTCTTCGGACGCCCCTTTCCGGTCACCTGGTGGCGGGGAAGTCTGCGCGCCCTCAAAGTCGCGGCGATCCTCTTCGCGGCTTTATTCGTCATCCTCCTCCCCGGCGCACTCCTGCAGGCTTTCTTGTTCAGGCCCGAGGAGACAAGCCCGATCTACGGTATCCTGTTGACCTTGCTTCCGATGCTGGTGGCGCTCTGGTGCCTCTTCAGCCATATCTTTTACGGCTACGGCGTGATGTTCAAAGGCCGCTTCGGCTTTCGCCAGGCCAGGGATTATGCCCGAGGACGGCGCTTGCGCCTGGTCGGGGGTATGGTGCTGCTTGTCCTGGTCACGATGCCGATCCAAGTCCTGCTGAGGTACGAACCGATCCAGCCTTTATTCATGCGCCCCTATGGCGGTCTTCTGACCATATCGGCGCTCTTTGGCCTGCTGGGCGTGGCTTTCCAGCTGCTGGTCCTGCGCGATTTTTTCGAAGCCATGGACGAAGCCGACGCCCGGATGGCCGCCAGCCCGCCACCTGAAATCGCCCCCACCGCCTTTGAGGGTTGAGCCGGTCGCCGATCCGGGGTAGCAGGGTCGTCCAGTCATTGCGGACCCGATGCCATGCCCCCTGCCCTGCTCGCCCTGATGATCCAGAGCGCGTTTCGCGTGACCTTCGAGCGGGAGTCGCTGCGTCTGGCCTTCTGCCTCGGGGTCGTGCCCTCGATCGTCTCGCTGATCGTCGCCCATGGCGCGATCGCGCTGTTCGATCTCGAAGGTGAAAGCGGCCTCGTCGCGGCGGTGCTCGGCACCATGGTCGGGCTGGCCCTGGCCATTCCCTTCGCGGTCAAGGCGGGCGGCGATCTTCTGGCCCGGGTGCTGGATCGCCCGCCCGTGGTCAGCCCGGCCGTGGCGACCCGGCGCGCCTTCCTCGTGCTGGGCCAGATCATCGCCCTGCTGGCCGCGCTCGGTGTATTGCTCGGGGTGGCGGAAGGATTGTTCCCCGGCGCGCTGGTCAATCCGGTGGTGATGCTGGTGGCCGCTGGCGGCTTTCTCTATCTCGCGACCGGTTTCGTTTTCGGCCCCGTGCTCGCCTTCTTCGGCGAGACGGTCGATCCCCGGCGCTCCTTCGCCCTCGTCAAGGGATCGCGGGCGAAACTGTTCGCCTTCCTGATGGTGGTCGGCCTGCCCTTTGTCATGGCGTCGAACTTCATCAGCTCGATTGCCCTGGCTCAGCCCGACAGCGCCCTCGTCCTCGCGGTCATCGTGGCGCTGGTCGCCGGCTTCGTCGGCGGCCTGTCCTATGCCCCCCACCTGGTCGGCCTGACCCAGGCCTATTTCGCCCTGAACGGTGCGCCGCCGCCGACGCTCAATACTGCGGCTGGGCCCAGAACCTGACCACCTTCCAGCCGCCGTCCCCGCGCCGCAGCCAGGCCTGTTCGGTCACCCTCGCATCGGTGAAGCTGGCGGCGAACTGGACATAGACGAAGTCGCCGGTCTCGCCCAGCAGTTCGGTGAAGGGATAGCTGGCGACCAGCTTGCGATCGGTCAGGTCGCCGCCGCGCATGCTCTGCACCTGGTCGAACCATTCTGTGGTATCCGGCGCCGGGCTGACCAGCAGCGACGTGGTCACTTCGCCGTTGTCGAGTCCCTGGAACAATTTGCTCGCGACACCGACCGTCTGGTCGCGCTCACCCGCCGACAGGGGCTTGGCCGCCGCCTGAATCTCGACATCCGCGAGAACCCATTCGCCCGCGCCATTGTCGCGGAAGATCAGACCATCGGCCACCGTGCCCTTGGACAGGCTGGTTTCGGTCCGGATGTAATAGAACGGCCCGCTGGATTTCGGCTGGAAGGGCAGTTGCTCCAGCTGCAGGGCCGCGACCACGACCGGGAGGCCGTCACCGTCGCCATAGCGATCGGCGCGGTCCTTGTACATGGCGACCACCGTGTCGCGGCTGACCGATTCCCGCGTGTCCGGGTCCAGCAGCTCGTCATGGATCGTGCCGGCGTCGCCGCTGGCGAGCAGGGCCAGATAGCGGTCGAAGGCGGGCTTCACCGGGGCCGGGACCTCGGCGGCGCCCGGCGCGGGG
>NZ_JBAQRT010000120.1:0-2094 GCF_049306435.1 Zavarzinia sp. | reverse complement strand
TCGCCTTGCAGCCGGGCGAGCAACTGGCCGGCACCGGGCCGATGGCCGCCGGCGACGAGGCCGAGCAGGACCACGACCCGGCGCGACAGCCGCTTCACCGGCCGCCGGTCGCCGCGGAGCCGCATGGCGTCTTCCGGTGGCGTGGCGCCGGTCATGACGCGGGCCTGCTGTCGGTGCGGACGATCCGCACCTTCTGCTGGGGCTCGGCACCGAGGCGGAGCTCGGCGGCGGCGAACAGGCGGTCGACGATCATGTGGCGGCCGCGCACCCGGTAGTTCACCAGTTCGGCACCGCCGTCGGCACCGACGACGAAGAGTGGCGGCATCTCGCCCTGGCCGATACCGGCGGGGAACTCGATATAGACCTGCCGGCCGTCGTCGAAGGCGCGGAGCGGCCGCCAAGGCGGCGTATCGCCCTCGATCGCATAGCGGAAGTTCAGGGCGGCGATGTCGATGCCCTCGGCGACCGGCCGGACGGCATCGGCCGCATCGTTCCGGCGGCGGAGGGCCAGCAACTCGTCCTGTGGATAGGACCAGGAGACGGAAGCCATATAGGTCGAGGGCGTCGCCTGTAGCTCGACGTGATAAGTCCGCCGGTCGGTATTGATCACCAGGTTGGTGGCGATGTCGGCGCGGATCGGCTTGACCAGGATATGGATCCGCTTGCTCTCTGCCATACCGCTCTCGGTATCACCGATGATCCAGCGCACGGTATCGCCGGCGGCGATCGGCCCGGTGCCGGCCAGTTGCTCGCCCGGCTGCAAGGCGATGTCCGAGATCCGGCCGGGGGCGGCATAGACCTGGTAGAGGGCACCGTCGGTGAAGGGATAGACCTGCACTGCGTTGACGAAGCCGTCCCGTACCGGCTGGATGCGCGCGGCCGCATTGGCCTGTTCCACCCGCACCGCCGGGGCAGCCGGTTCCGGCCGCGGGCGCTCGCTGGGGAGGGGCCGCAACTGCCCCGGCAGGGGCAGCGGACGGGGCACGTCGACGACAGTCACCGGCGCCGGCGGGTCGGCGGCTCGCACCGCCGGTGCGGCATCGTCGTAGCGGATGGCGGGCGGTGCCTGGCCGGCGCAGGCCCCGAGGGCGAAGGTGCCCAAGAGAGCAAGCAGGACGATCGGGCGGATCATGGCGTGAGCTCCTTCGACCAGTCGATGGCATTGACGAAGATGCCGAGCGGGTTCTTGCGCAGATGGTCGGCATCGGCAGGCGGGCGGATGGCGATCGTGAGGATGGCGCTCCAGCGCTCGGTGGCGGCGAGCTGGCCGCTCTCGTAGCGCTTCTCGCTCCAGGCGATGCGGAAGCTGTCGGGCGAGGCGCGGATCACGCTGGAGACCTCGACGGAGACCTGCTGCTTGCCGACCCTGGCGAAGGGATCGGCAACCCTGGCGAAGTCGTTGAGGGCCAGCGCCCCGCGGTCTGTGGTGAAGTCGTAAGCGCGCAGCCAGTTCTGGCGGAGCACGATGGGGTCGGCGGGCACGCTACGGACCTGCTCGATGAAGCGGGCCAGGTGGAAGGCGATCTGGGCATCGGCCGGCTGGTAGTCCGGCGTCGCTGGGGCGATGCTACGGGCTTCCCCCAGCCGGTCGACCTCGACCACCCAGGGCACGATGGTGCCCCGCGCCGACTGCCAGACCAGGGCGGCGGCGAAGCCGCCGGCCAGGATCAGGCAACCGAAGGCGATCAGGCGCCAGTTGCGGGCCTGGGCGCGGGCGGAACCGATCCGCTCGTCCCAGACCTGGGCGGCGCGCTGGTAGGGGGTATCGGGTTCCGGCGTCCTGCCGTAGCGGACGGATGCGCGCTTGAACATCAGCGGTCACCTTCGGTGAGGGAGATGGAGGTGTCGCCGCCATGGCCGTCGGTGGCACGGATGGCATGGGCAGCGGTAGTGGCGCCCTGATGCAGGCTTTGGGCGCGCTGCATGCGCCGCGCCCAGGCGGGGGCAGCAGAAGGGCCTTCAGGCACGGGGGTGGCGTCGCCGGCGACCGTTCCAGCGGTGGAACTGCCGCCCGTCGCCGCGAAGGCGCTGCGCGCTCCTTCCCGGGCAGCCTCACCCATCGCGGCGGACGACCTGGCGGCGACAGTCTTGAAG
>NZ_JBAQRT010000119.1:0-5192 GCF_049306435.1 Zavarzinia sp. | reverse complement strand
CGCGTGCTGGCCGGCCTTCCGGCCGAGGTGAAGACGCGGGCGCTGCGGGCCGCCGCCACCGCCATTCGCGCCGCCGCGCCCGAAATTCTGGCCGCCAATGCGATCGACATGGAACGCGGGCGGAAGCTGGGCCTGACCCCCGCCCTGCTCGACCGGCTGCTGCTGAGCGACGGCCGGATCGAGGGGATCGCGGCGGGTATCGAGACCGTCGCCGGGATCGCCGATCCGGTAAACACCATCGCCGCCGAATGGGACCGGCCGAACGGCCTTCGCATCCAGCGGGTGCGCGTGCCCATCGGCGTCATCGGCATCATCTATGAAAGCCGGCCCAATGTGACGGCGGATGCCGGCGCGCTGTGCGTGCGCTCGGGCAATGCGGTCATCCTGCGCGGCGGCTCGGAAGCGCTGAATTCGTCGCGCGCCATCCATGCCGCCCTCGTCGCCGGGCTGGCCTCGGCGGGCGTGCCGGCTGACGCGGTGCAGCTGGTTCCGGTCGCCGACCGTTCCATTGTCGGCGCCATGCTGACGGCGCAAGGCCAGATCGACGTGATCGTGCCGCGCGGCGGCAAATCGCTGGTTGCCCGGGTGCAGGCGGATGCGCGGGTGCCCGTGCTCGCCCATCTCGACGGCAACAATCACACCTATGTCGACGGCGCGGCCGATCCCGAAAAGGCGCTGGCGCTGGTGAAGAATGCCAAGCTGCGCCGGACCGGCGTCTGCGGCGCGACCGAAACCGTGCTGGTCGACGTTAAGGCCAAGGATCAGCTCGGCCCCATCGTGACCATGCTGCTGGATGCCGGCTGCGAAGTGCGGGGCGACGCGGCGGCGCAGGCCGCCGATCCCCGGGTGAAGCCCGCGACCGAGGCCGACTGGGACACGGAATATCTCGACGCCATCGTCGCGGTGAAGCTGGTCGACGGCGTTGAGGCCGCGATCGAGCATGTGGAGCGCCACGGCAGCCATCACACCGACGCGATCGTGACCGAGGATGCGGCGGCGGCCGAGGCTTTCCTCGCCGGGGTCGATTCCGCCATCGTCATGCTGAATGCCTCGACCCAGTTCGCCGATGGCGGCGAATTCGGCTTCGGGGCGGAAATCGGCATCGCCACCGGCCGGCTGCATGCCCGCGGCCCGGTCGGCGCCGAGCAACTGACCACGATGAAATATCTGGTGCGCGGCACGGGTCAGATCCGACCTTGAGCCTCGGCCGGCTGAAGATCGCGGGGGAAGCGCGGGGCCTGACCATCGGCCTGTTCGGTGGCTCGTTCAATCCGGCCCATGACGGGCACCGGGACCTGAGCCTGGCCGCCCTTCGCCATCTGGGGCTGGACCGGGTATGGTGGCTGGTCTCGCCGCAGAACCCGTTGAAATCGGCGAACGACATGGCGCCGCTGGACGCCCGGCTGGCGTCGGCCGCCAAGGCCGCCCGCCACCCGAGGGTGCTGGTGACGGATATCGAGACGCGGCTGGGCACGGTCTATACCGCGCAGACCATCAGGGCGCTGCGCCGGCGCTTTCCGAGGGCGCGCTTCGTCTGGCTGATGGGGGCTGACAATCTCGCCACCATTCACCGCTGGCGCGACTGGCAGCGCATCTTCGGCGACGTCGCCGTTGCCGTCTTCGACCGGCCTACCTATTCTCTGGCGGCATTGGGTGGCCCGGCCGCGCATCGCTTCGCAGCCGTCAGGCGCAGCGGCGACGCCCGCCGCCATTTGAAATACGACCGGCCCCCGGCCTGGGCCTTCGTGACCATGAAACTGAACCCCGCATCCGCCACAGCCCTGCGCGCCGCCGCACGGGCCACGGATCTCTAGGAGGACCTGACCCTGGCTCCGCGCAAGAAAACCGTCGAGGACGAGACCATCGCCGCCCCCGCCGAAGACACCACGCCCAAGAAGAAGCCGGCCAAGCGCCTGAAGGCGGCCGAAGCCGAAACGGCGCCCGCCGCCGAGGCCCCGGCCCCCGAGGCCCCGGCGGAGAAGCCGAAGCGCGTCCGCGCCAAGAAGGCCGAGCCCGCCCCCGCGCTCGAGGTCGAAGCCCCGGCCGAAGCGCCGGCTGAAAAGCCGAAGCGCACGCGCGCTAGGAAGGCCGAAGTGGCGCCCGAGCCCGAGGTGGAAGCCCCGGCCGAGAAGCCGAAGCGCCTCCGCGTCCGCAAGGCCGCCCCGGCCGAGACGGAAGCCGTGCTCGTCACCGTCGACATGGATGCCGAGCGCAAGAAGCCCAAGGCCCGGACGAAGAAGAAGCCGGCCCCGGCCAGCGATGCCGCCCGCGCCCTGCTCGATCTCATCGTGAAGACGCTGGACGACAACAAGGCGGAAGAGATCCTGAGCATCGATCTCGCCGGCAAATCGTCGATCGCCGATTACATGGTCATCGCCAACGGCCGCTCGGGCCGCCAGGTGACCGCCCTTGCCGATTACGTCGTCCGGGCCGTCGACACCGCCAGGCTCGGCCCGTGCCGGACCGAGGGCAAGTCGGCCGGCGACTGGGTACTGATCGATGCCGGCGATGTCATCGTCCATCTGTTCCGCCCCGAGGTCCGCGACTTCTACAAGCTCGAGAAGATGTGGCAGGCGGATTTCCGCCCCGGCGAAGAGTGATCGCGGACCGCGAGCACCGATGCTGGGCCTGAGACTGTCCGTCCTCGCGGTCGGGCGTTTCGGGGCCAAGGATCCCGAACGCCTGCTGTTCGAGACTTATTCGGCGCGCCTGAAGCCGGCGCTCGACCTGATCGAGGTCGAGGAAAAGCGCCTGACCGGCGCCGCACGCCAGAAGCGCGAGGGCGAATTGCTGCTGGCCGCCGTGCCCCCGGGCACGGCGATCGTCGCCATGGACGGGCGGGGCGACGTCCTGTCGTCCGAGGCGCTGGCGGCAAAGCTGGACCGATTTCGCGAGCAGGGGGTGGGCAAGGTCGCCTTTCTGATCGGCGGGGCCGATGGCCACGACGAGAATATTCGCAAGAAGGCGGCCTTCTGCTATTCCTTCGGCCCTGCAACATGGCCCCACCTGATGGTCCGTGCGATGCTTGCAGAGCAGCTATACCGGGCGGGCACCATCCTCGACGGGCATCCCTATCACCGGGCGTGAGTTATTTCTTAATCCAAGACCGTTACCAAGGTTCCCGCCATGACCGACGCAACCCTGACCGTGATCCCGCAAAAGCCCGTGGTGCTCTGCATCCTCGACGGCTGGGGCTGGCGCGAGGGCGGGGACGACAATGCGATCGCCCGGGCGAAGACGCCGAATTACAACCGCCTGCTGGAAAGCTGCCCGCGCAGCCTGATCAAGACCTCCGGCCTGTCGGTCGGCCTGCCGGAAGGCCAGATGGGCAATTCCGAGGTCGGCCACATGAATCTGGGCGGCGGCCGCGTCGTGATGCAGGACCTGCCGCGCATCGACCAGGCGGTGTCCGATGGCACGCTGGCCGAGAACGCGGTGTTGCTGAAGGCGATCGAGGCGACCAAGGCCAGGGGCGGCACCCTGCATATCCTCGGCCTGCTGTCGCCGGGCGGCGTCCATTCGCATCAGGAACATATGGCGGCCCTGGTCCGGATCGCCTCGGGTCATGGCCTGAAGGTCGTGGTTCACGGCTTCCTCGACGGGCGCGACACCCCGCCCAAAAGCGCGCTCGAATTCCTCGCCGAATTCGAGGCCGAACTCGACGGCGTGCCGGGCTGGAGCATGGGCACCGTCTCGGGCCGCTATTTCGCCATGGACCGCGACAAGCGCTGGGACCGCGTCGGACTCGCCTTCAGGGTTCTGGTCGATGCCGAAGGCGCCAGCGCGGCGAGCGCCCGGGAGGCGATCGAGGCTTCCTATGCCGCGGGCGTCACCGATGAATTCGTCAAGCCCGCCGCCATCGGCCATTATCGCGGGATGCAGGATGGCGATGGCCTGATCATGGCCAATTTCCGCGCCGATCGCGCCCGGGAAATCCTGGTCGCCCTGCTCGATCCGCAGTTCGACGGTTTCGCCCGGGCCCGCCTGCCGCATTTCGCCGGTGTCGCCGGCATGGTCGAATATTCCAGCCAGATCAACGCGCTGATGCCGGCGATCTTCGGCGCGGAGCGGGTCGAGGATCCGCTGGGCGCGGTGGTCGCCAAGGCGGGCAAGACCCAGCTGCGCATCGCCGAGACCGAGAAATACGCCCATGTCACCTTCTTCTTCAACGGCGGCGAGGAAACGGTGTTCGAGGGCGAGGACCGCATCCTGGTGCCGAGCCCCAAGGTCGCGACCTATGACCTCGCCCCCGCCATGTCGGCGCGGGAAGTGACCGACCGGCTGGTCGAGGCGATCGAAGCGAAGAAATACGATCTGATCGTCGTCAATTTCGCCAATCCCGACATGGTCGGCCATACCGGCATCATGGAAGCGGCGATTCAGGCGGTCGAGACCATCGACAGCTGCCTGGGCCGGTTGACGGCGGCGGTGGACCATGCCGGCGGCGTCATGCTGGTGACCGCCGACCATGGCAATATCGAACAGATGATCGATCCGGAAACCCATGGCGCCTATACCGCCCATACCACCAATCTGGTGCCGGCCTTCCTGTTCAACGCCCGGAGCGCGGTTGGCCTGAGCGACGGTCGGCTGGCCGATGTCGCCCCCACCCTGCTGCCCTTCCTCGGCCTGCCCCAGCCGGCGGCGATGACCGGAAACAGCCTGCTGGTGCCGGCCGAAGCCGCCACCGCGGCCCCGCCCGAACGCCGTGTCCGCGCCTAAGGCCGGCATTTTCCTCGCCCTTGCCCTGGCGCTGGCGGCCGGCACCGCCGCCTTCGCCCAGGACGCCAGCCCGGACGATCTGCGCGCCGTCCAGTCGGAGCTGGAGGCCGCGCGCAAGCGCCAGGCCGCGGTCGCGAGCGAGCGCGCCCGTCTCGTCGATGAAGTCGCCAGCCTGAAGGACCAGTTGGTCGAGCGCGCCGCCACCCTGCGCCGCCAGGAAGCCGATGCCGACGCGATCGAGCGGCGCCTGTCCGAACTCGGCGCCTCGGAAGCCGAGAAGCTGGCCGCGCTGTCGGATCGCCGGGCGGCCCTGTCCCGTCTGCTCGGCGCGCTGACCCGTCTGTCGCGCCGGCCGCCCGTGCTGTTGATGGCGCGGCGCCAGACCGCGGTCGAACTGGCCCATACCGGGACCGTGCTGCGCGATCTGGTGCCGGAGCTGCGCAGCCGCGCGGTCACGCTGAGCCGCGACC
>NZ_JBAQRT010000118.1:0-11443 GCF_049306435.1 Zavarzinia sp. | reverse complement strand
GACGAGCCCAGCCCCAAGCACGGCCATCGCCGTGCCGAGAAGCTGGCGCCGGCTCGGCCCGGCCATCGCCCGGGCCTCAGTCCCCACCACCGCCGCCACCACCACCACCGCCGGTGCGGCGCTCGTTCGGCGGAAGGACCGTCGGGCGGACCGGGTTGGTCAGCGGGTCATTCCAGTTGCCGTAACCGCCGTCGCCCTCGTGGCGCGTGACCGAATTCGGCCCGAGATAATTGTCCGAGGTCCAGGTCGAGACCGGCTTGCCCGCGCCGTTGGAAATCTGGGTCACCGTATAGGTGTGCAGGCTACCGTAGTCGACACCCGGCACCCTGTAACCGCTGTAGGTATAGACCTTGACGGTGTGGTCGGCCGGGATGTCGCCCTTGGCCTTCATGTCCTGCAGCGAATTGGCGATGGCTTCGCCCCGCCTCGTCGCGGCATCGACGCAGCTGCCGCCCGACAGGTTGAGGACATTGGAGTAGATCGTGGTGCCCGGGGTCTCGCCCGATGCCTTTTCGATCGCCTTGTCGACCTTGCCGAGATCGAGCGGCGGGGGTGGCGGCGGCGCCGGCGCCGGCTCGTAATCCCCGCTGCCCGAAGCGCAGCCGGCGAGGAGAGCGGTCGCGAGCGCGACCATGGCGAAGCGGGTGGTCAATCTTGTGTTCATGTCGGCCTCCTTCAACGGATGTCCAGGAAGGACACGGCGAAAGCGCCCCTGGCGCCGGAGCCGGCCATGGTGAACTCGAACAGGGCGATCGAAGATGCTCCCTGCCTTCGCGTCGAATAGGCCGCGATCATGAAGGCCCCGGGATCAACCGGCCGCGGCGAGGATGCGGTCGCGGCGACCAGTTCGTCGAAACTGGCGGGCCAATGGCCGTTCATGCGCTGGAAGCGCACGAGCGCATCGCGCACCACGGCGACGGCCGGATCATTGTCGATCTTCATGTCGCCGAGAATGGGCTTCTCGGCAGCGAATGCCGCGGACGTGGGCATCATGCCGCCCGTCGCGAGCAGGGCCGCCACGATGGCGACCATCCCAATGCGTTTCCTCATGAGACGTTCTCCCACGGCAGCTTTTCGCGCCTTGCCTATCAGTAGGAGAGGACGGCCCCTTTCACCTTGCGTTGGGTCAATGGGCTAAAAAATAGACACAGGGGCATTCGCCACCGGCCGAAAACGAAAATGGCCGGGTCTCCCCGGCCATGTCCAGATCGTGATGCCCCGGCTCAGGCGCGCTTCAGCGCCGCCTTGTCCGACAGAGGATGGGCGAGGCGGTTGACCATTTCCTTCGGGCAGATCTGCCAGAAGCGATCGATCTCGCGCTCCCAGTCCGAGAGCAGGCGCTGGGCCAGCGGCGAGCCGGTCTCGGCCTGATGACGGACGACGAGATCCTTCAGCACGCCTTCCCAATGGGCGGAGGCGAGACGCTGGAACACCACGCTCTCGTCGTTGACGCGCAAGGGGAAGTGATCCTGCGGGTCGTAGATGAAAGCCATGCCGCCCGACATGCCGGCGCCGAAGTTGTCGCCCACCGGCCCGAGGATGATCGCCGTGCCGCCGGTCATGTATTCGCAGCCGTTGGAGCCGCAGCCTTCGATCACCGTCGTCGCGCCCGAATTGCGGACGGCGAAACGCTCGCCCGCCTTGCCCGCCGCGAACAGGTAACCGGCGGTGGCGCCATAGAGCACCGTGTTGCCGATGATCGTGTTCTCGTGCGGGACGAGCGGCGAGGAGGTCGTGGTGCGGACGACGATGGTGCCGCCCGACAGCCCCTTGCCGACGTAATCGTTAGCGTCGCCGTAAACCTTCAGCTTCACGCCCTGCACCGCGAAGGCGCCCAGCGACTGCCCGGCGGAGCCGCGCAGCGACACCTCGATGTGGCCATGGTCGAGGCCGGTCATGCCGAACTTGCGCACGACATGGGACGACAGCCTCGTGCCGATGGCACGCTGGGTGTTGCGCACCGTATAGGTCAGCTGCATCTTCTCGCCCCGGTCGAAGACCGCGGCGGCATCCTGCACCATCTGGGCGTCCAGCGTGTCGGGCACTTCGTTGCGGCCGACGATGACCGAATGGCGGGCATAGGGACCCGAATCCGGCGTGACCAGCAGCGGGTTGAGGTCGAGGTCGTCGAGGTGGTGATGACCGCGGCTGACCTGGCGCAGCAGGTCGACGCGGCCGATCGCATCCTCGAGGGTGCGAAGGCCGAGCGACGCCAGGATCTCGCGCACTTCCTCGGCGATGAACGAGAACAGGTTCACCACCTTGTCGGCGTTGCCATCGAACTTCTCGCGCATCGCCGGGTCCTGGGTGCAGACCCCGACCGGGCAGGTGTTCGACTGGCACTGGCGGACCATGATGCAGCCGAGCGCGATCAGGCTGGCGGTGCCGACGCCATATTCCTCGGCGCCCATCAGCGCCGCCATGACGACGTCGCGGCCGGTCTTGATGCCGCCGTCGGTGCGCAGCTTCACCGAATGGCGCAGACGGTTCAGCGTCAGCACCTGGTTGGATTCGGTCAGGCCCATTTCCCACGGCAGGCCGGCGTATTTGATCGAGGTCTGGGGCGAGGCGCCCGTGCCGCCGACATGGCCGGAGATCAGGATGACATCCGCCTTCGCCTTGGCGACGCCGGCCGCGATCGTGCCGATGCCCGAACCCGATACCAGCTTCACGCAGACCTGAGCCGTCGGGTTGATCTGCTTCAGGTCATAGATGAGCTGGGCCAGATCCTCGATCGAATAGATGTCGTGATGCGGCGGCGGCGAGATCAGGGTAACGCCCGGCGTCGAATGACGCAGGCGCGCGATCTCGACCGTGGCCTTGAAGCCGGGCAGCTGGCCACCCTCGCCGGGCTTGGCGCCCTGGGCGACCTTGATTTCCAGCTCGCGGGCCTGGTTCAGATATTCGGCGGTGACGCCGAAACGGCCCGACGCCACCTGCTTGATCGGCGAATTGGCGTTGTCGCCATTGGCACGCGGCACGAAACGCTCCGCCCCTTCGCCGCCCTCGCCGCTGTCGGCCTTGGCGCCGATGCGGTTCATGGCGATCGTCAGGGTCTCATGCGCCTCGGGCGAGAGCGCGCCGAGCGACATACCCGGTGTCACGAAACGCTTGCGGATCGAGGTGATGCTTTCCACGTCCTCGATCGGAATGGGCTTGCCCGCCGGCTTGAATTCGAGCAGGTCGCGCAGCGCGATCGGCGCCCGCGAATGCACCCCTTGCGAATATTTCTTGTACAGCGTGTAGCTGTCCGTCCCCACCGCCTGCTGCAGCATGTGAATGAGGCCGCCTTCCCAGGCGTGCAATTCACCGTTCTTGCGGAAACGGTAGAGACCGCCAACCGGCAGGGCCGCCGCGTCCGCGTCGAAGGCGCGGCCGTGCAGCTCCAGAACCTTCTTCTGGATACCGGCGAGGCCGATGCCGGAGATGCGCGACTGCATCCCGGGGAAGAATTCGGCGACGAGGGCGCGCGACAGGCCGACCGCCTCGAAGTTGTAACCGCCCCGATAGCTGGAGACGACCGAGATGCCCATCTTGGACATGATCTTCAGGAGACCCTGATTGATCGATTCCTTGAAGCGGGCGATGCAGTCGGCATGGGACAGACCGGGGAACAGGCCCCGGGCCAGACGGTCGGCGATGCAGGCTTCCGCCAGATAGGCGTTGACGATGGTCGCGCCGCAGCCGATCAGCACCGCGAACATATGGGTGTCGAGACATTCGGCCGAACGCACGTTCACCGAGGTGAAGGTGCGCAGGCCGCGCCGCACCAGATGGCTGTGCACGCCGCCGACGGCGAGAACCATCGGAATCGCCACGCGGCTGTCCGAAATCTTCTCGTCGGTCAGGATCAGATGGCCATAACCCTGGCGCACCGCGTCCTCGGCTTCCTGGCGGATGCGGGCGACCGCGTTTCGCAGCGCGTCGGTGCCGCCATCGGCCGGGAAGGTGCAATCGATCTCGGCGACGGAATCGCCCATGAACTTCTTCAGTTCGATCAGTTCGCCGGAGGAGACCACCGGGCTTTCCAGCAAGAGCACGTTGGCCTGGCTGGAATCCTGGGCGAGGACGTTCTTCAGGTTGCCGAAGCGCGTCTTCAGGCTCATCACCCGATGCTCGCGCAAGGGATCGATGGGCGGATTGGTCACCTGGCTGAAGTTCTGCCGGAAGTAATGATGCAGCGGCCGATACTTCTCGGACAGGACGGCGAGCGGCGTGTCGTCGCCCATGGAACCGATGGCTTCCTTGCCGTCCTCGACCATGGGCTGAAGGATCAGCTCCATGTCCTCGTGGGAAAGGCCCGCGGCGAGCTGGCGCACGCGCAGCTCCTGCTTGTCGTAGGGCGTCGGCTCCTGCGCCGGGCGGATCTTCTCGTCAAGCTCGACGATCGACTTGGTCCACTCGAGATAGGGATGCTCGGCCGCCAGCTTGTCCTTCACCTCGCGGTCATGATAGAGCCGGCCATCGCCCAGATCGACGGCGATCATCTGGCCCGGGCCCAGCGCGCCCTTCTCGATGACATTGGCTTCGGACAGCAGCACCATGCCGGTTTCCGAGCCCATGACCAGAAGACCGTCACGGGTGATCGTGTAGCGCATGGGACGCAGGCCATTACGGTCGAGACCGCCGACGATCCAGCGCCCGTCGGTCATCGCGAGGGCGGCCGGGCCGTCCCACGGCTCCATCACCGAATTGACATAGGCATACATGGCGCGGTGCGCGTCCGGCATGGTCGACTTCTTCGACCAGGCTTCCGGCACCAGGAAGGTCTTGGCGAGCGGCGCCGAACGGCCGGCGCGCACCAGCACCTCGAAGACATTGTCGAGCGCGGAGGAATCCGAGCCGCCGGGCTGGATCACCGGCTTGATGTCGTCCGAATATTCGCCGAAGGCTTCAGAGACCATGCGGATCTCATGGCTCTTCATCCAGTTGACGTTGCCCCGCCAGGTGTTGATCTCGCCGTTGTGGGCCAGCATACGGAAAGGCTGGGCCAGCTTCCACTTGGGGAAGGTGTTGGTCGAGTAACGCTGGTGGTAAATCGCGAAGGACGAGACGAAACGCTCGTCGCGCAGGTCCGGATAGAAATTCTCCAGATCGGCGGCGAGGAACATGCCCTTGTAGATGATCGACCGGCACGACAGCGTGCAGAGGTAGAAGTCGGCCGAGAGGTTGGATTCCAGCGCCCGGCGCTCGATCCGGCGGCGGATGATGAACAGCTTGCGCTCGAACTCGTCGGCGTTCAGATGCGCCGGGTGCTCGATCATGATCTGTTCGATCTCGGGGCGGGTGGCATTCGCCTTCTCGCCAATGACCGAGATGTCGACCGGCACCTGGCGCCAGCCGTAGATATAGAAGCCGAAGTTCAGGATTTCCTGCTCGACCAGGGTCCGGCAGGCTTCCTGCTGGCCGAAATCGGTGCGCGGCAGGAAGACCTGGCCGACCGCGAGGCCGCGCTCGGACGGGGCATGGCCCGTGGAGCGGACATGATCGGTGAAGAAATCCTGCGGGATCTCGATGTGGATGCCGGCGCCGTCGCCGGTCTTGCCATCGGCATCGACCGCGCCGCGGTGCCAGACCGCCTTCAGGGCATCGATGCCGGCGCGCACCACTTCGCGGCGCGGGCGGCCGTCGATGGCGGCGACGAGGCCGACGCCGCAGCTGTCCTTCTCGTCCTCATGGGCATAGAGGCCCAGGGCGTCCAGACGCGCGGATTCCGCCAGCCAGTGGGTGACGAATTCCGAACCGCTTTCGATATTCTTGCTCATGTCCGTCCCTCCGACGCTCAGGAGGCCTTGGCGAGGCCGGCTTCGGCCTTTGCCTTCAAGTAAAGGTGCATCTGGTCCGCGACATCGCGGCCGTCGCGGATCGCCCAGACGACCAGCGAGGCGCCGCGCACGATGTCGCCGGCGGCGAATACGCCGTCCAGATTGGTCATCATGGTCTTGAAATCGACCTTGAGGGTGCCCCAGCGCGACACGCCGAGTTCCGGCGCGCCGAACATCTTCGGCAATTCCTCGGGATCGAAGCCCAGCGCCTTGATGACGAGATCGGCCGGCATGTTGACCGACGAGCCCTCGATCACCTCGGGCGCCTGACGACCCGAACTGTCGGGCAGGCCAAGGCGCATCCGGTGCGCCTTCACCGCCGTCACCTTGTCGTCGCCAAGGAAAGCCTGCGGCGCCGACAGCCAGACGAATTCGACGCCCTCTTCCTCGGCGTTCTTCACCTCGCGCATCGAGCCGGGCATGTTTTCCCGGTCGCGGCGATAGAGGCATTTCACCGATTTGGCGCCCTGGCGGACAGCGGTGCGCACGCAGTCCATCGCGGTGTCGCCGCCGCCGATGACGATGATGTCCTTGCCCTTGGCATTGAGATCGCCGCTCTCGTATTCCGGCACGGTATCGCCCATGCCGACCTTGTTCGAGGCGGTCAGATAGGTCATGGCCGGCAGCACGCCCTTGAGGCCCGCGCCCGGGACCTGAACGTCACGCGCCTTGTAGACGCCGGTGGTGATCACCAGCGCGTCATGGCGGGTGCGCAGTTCTTCCAGCGTCGCGTCGGTGCCGACGGCGAAATTCAGGTGGAAGGTGATGCCCTGGTCTTCCAGCAGCTTGGCCCGGCGGGTGATCACGGTCTTTTCCAGCTTGAAGCCGGGAATGCCATAGATCAGCAGGCCGCCGACACGGTCGTAGCGGTCGTAGACGTGAACTTCATAGCCCTTGGCGCGCAGCTGCTCGGCCGCGGCGAGACCGGCCGGCCCGGCGCCGATGACGCCGACCGACTGGCCCAATTCCTTCTTGGGCAGGCGCGGCTTCACCCAGCCCTGTTCCCAGGCGGTATCGGTCAGGAATTTCTCGACCGAGCCGATGGTGACCGAGTTGAAATCCTTCTCGATCACGCAATTGCCTTCGCACAGGCGGTCCTGCGGACAGATGCGACCACAGACTTCCGGCATCGAATTGGTCGCCTGCGACAGCTCGTAAGCCTCCTGCAGGCGGCCTTCGGCGGTCAGCTTCAGCCAGTCGGGAATATTGTTCGAAAGCGGGCAGTGCACCTGGCAGAAGGGAATGCCGCATTGCGAGCAGCGCCCGGCCTGATCCTGGGCCGAGGGCTGCACGAAGGTGGCATAGATTTCGCCGAAGTCCTTGATCCGCTCGTCCGCGGTGCGCTTGGGCGGCATTTCCTGCTCGCGCGACACGAACTTCAGCATTTTGTTCTCAGCCATGGGCTACTCCATCACGGCCAGTGTCTCGACGCGGCCGGCGTCTGAACCAGACGGGCGCGCCATGGGGCAGTCCGGTGCTTGCGCCCGGGGGTCTAGGGTCTAGATACGCGCAAATTTTCTGATCGCAAAGCGAAAAAATGCAATTAGGACAGTTTTGCTGACCATTTTTCGCGGGGCCGCCTATATTCTTCGCATGACAGCACCGAAAATAGGCAAAAATAGGTCCGGTTTGAGAACTATACCGCGATGCCACAGCTCGCAGAGGCGTCGGCAGTCTCTCGGACCCCATTGATTTGAAACGAATTTTCCGGGTCCGTCGAGACGGATTCAGCATCACCCCTTCGCAAACGCAAAAAGACGTCCCGACAGAGGGTGGTTCAACCCCTCAGAGCCTGCGCCTGGGCGCCAGCAGGGGATTGCGCGCGAAAATCGGCACGAGAATCGCGCAAAAGGCGATCGCGGCCACGACACAACGAAAAAGGCCGGGCGCGATTTGCACGCCCGGCCTCCCGATATTGGAGAAAGATTTGGCCGCCGGCTTTCAACCGGTCGAGATCAGTTCTCGACCGCGTCGCGGATCTCGTACTGGCCGGCCTTGCGGAAGCGATGCAGATAGGTCGGCACGATGGCCTCGACCGAGGTGGGCGTGATGCCGAAGGCCTCGAAGCCCGGGGCGCCGGCAGCGACCACATTGTCCCGGCGCAGCAGCTTCACCTGGTCCGAGGTGATGGGCGCGCCCGGCAGCCAGCCGATGGCCGCCGCCTGCAGCTTGGCGACCACGAAGGGAATCGGCAGCAGCAGCGCCTTCCGCTCGGTCACCTTGAGCACGATCTCCATCAGCTGGCGGAAGCTGTAGACCGTGGGGCCGCCCAGTTCATAGGGCTGCGCCGCGGCGCCGACCGCGCCATTGGCCGCCGCGACCACCGCGTCGGCGACATCGCCGACATAGACCGGCTGGAATTTCGTCTCGCCGCCGCCGATCAGCGGCAGCACGGGGATGTAGCGCGCCATATTGGCGAAGCGGTTGAAGAACTGGTCTTCCGGCCCGAAGACCAGCGAGGGGCGCAGGATCACCGCGTCCGGGAAGGCGGCCTTCACCGCCGCCTCGCCGAGGGCCTTGGTCTTCGCGTAATCGGCGCCCGAATTCGCGTCGGCGCCGATGGCCGAGACCTGGACGAAGCGGGACACGCCGGCTTCCCGGGCGGCGGCAGCGATCCGCTTCGCGCCTTCGGCCTGGATCAGCTGGAACTTCTGGCTGCCCGACTCGGAGAGAATGCCGACCAGATTGATTACCGCTTCCGCGCCCGCGACCGCCTGCTTGACCGACGGGGTGTGGCGGACGTTGGCCTGGACGATCGCGATCTGGCCGACATCGCCCATCGTGCGCAGGAAGCCCGCTTCCTGCGGGCGCCGCACGGCGACGCGCACGCGCCAGCCCTGCTTCGCCAGCCGCTTGACGACATAGCGCCCCACGAAACCCGAACCACCGAATACCGTCACCAGCCTGTCGGCCATGGGAATACCCCGCAAACGCATGAAGCCTGTTGGGCCGCACAATATAGATTCCGATCGCCCGCGCCAATGGCGCCGCATCCGACCTTTGCAGGGGTGGATGCGCTTTGGCATGATGCGACCGTGCCCGCCTCGCCCCGCCCCATCCTCGATATCGAACATCTGTCCAAGCGCTTCGGCGCGGTCGAGGCCGTGCGCGACATCTCCTTCTCGATCGCGGCGGGGGCGATCACCGGCCTCCTCGGCGGCAACGGCGCCGGCAAGACGACGAGTATCGCCATGATCCTCGGCCTCGTTAAGCCGAGCGCCGGCATCATCCGGGTCGACGGGCGGGAGCTGTCGCGCGAGCCGGTCGCGGTGAAGGCGATGATGAATTTCTCCTCGCCTTACGTCGATCTGCCGCATCGTCTCACCGTCGCCGAGAATCTGACGGTCTTCGCCCGGCTCTATGGCGTCGCCGCGCCACGCCGCCGGATCGAGGCGCTGGCCGCCGACCTCGATCTCGAAGCCTTTCTCGACCGCCCGGTCGGCCGGCTGTCGGCCGGGCAGAAGACGCGGGTCGCCCTCGCCAAGGCGCTGATCAACGAGCCGAAGCTCCTCCTCCTCGACGAGCCGACGGCGTCCCTCGATCCCGATACCGCCGACTGGGTGCGGCGCTACCTGCTCGACTATCAGCACCGCTCCGGCGCGGCGATCCTGCTCGCGTCCCACAACATGGCCGAGGTCGAGCGGCTGTGCGCCGACGTCGTCATGATGCGGACCGGCCAGATCGTCGATCACGACACGCCCGCCGGGCTGCTGGCCCGCTATGGCCGCGACACGCTGGAGGAGGTCTTCCTCGACATCGCCCGCGACCGCCGCAAGGGAGAAACGGCATGAGCCCCCTGTCGGCGGGGCGCATCGGTGCCCTGATGCTGCGCCACTGGTATCTGCTGCGCTCGTCCTGGCCGCGCCTCCTCGACATGATCTACTGGCCGACGGTGCAGATGCTGACCTGGGGCTTCATCACCCTGTCGCTGCCCCTGCCGGCGGGCGCCGCCGGTCAGGGCCTCGGCGTGCTGCTGGGCGCCGCGCTTCTGTGGGACGTGCTGCTGCGCGCGCAGCTCGGCACCTCGATGTCCTTTCTCGAGGAAATGTATGCCCGCAACCTCGGCCATCTGCTGGCCAGCCCCCTGCGGCCGATCGAGCTGCTGATCGCCATCGCCGTGGTCGGCCTGCTGCGCACCCTCGCCGGCATGGTGCCGACCAGCCTGCTGGCCATCTGGTTCTTCGGTTATTCGGTCTATGACATGGGCCTTGCCCTCGCCGGCTTCTTCGGCGCCCTCGTCCTGATGGGCTGGGCCATCGCCCTGTTCATTTCGGGCCTTGTCATGCGGGTCGGCATGGGGGCGGAGGCGCTGGCCTGGGGCTTCGTCTTCGCCATCGCGCCGCTGTCGGCGGTGTTCTATCCGGTCTCGGTGCTGCCGCCCTTCCTGCAGGGTGTCGCCTGGTGCCTGCCCTCCGCCCATGTCTTCGAGGGGATGCGCCGCTTGCTGCTGACCGGCACGGTCGACGGTGCGGCCATCGGTCTCGCCTTCGCGCTCGACGGGCTCTATCTGGCGCTTGGCATCTTCGCCTTCCTGCGATTCCATGATGGCGCGCGGGACAAGGGCCGGTTACTCCAGACAGGCGAATAACGGGAACCCGCGCGCCGACGCTGACATTGTTCAAGCGGGGACGCGAGACAGAAGGAACGCCACGATGCAGATGATTTCCCGCCGTGAGCTGATGGGCGGCGCCATCACCGCCATCGCCCTTGCCGGCGCCAGCCGCGCGGCCCTGGCCTCGACCGACCAGCAGGAACTGGTCGACAAGGCCCGCATCACCATGGACAGCCTGGGCGGCGATCCCTCCTATGGCGACATGCGCGCCTATCTCGCCCGCTCGGTCGGTTGCCTGATCGTGCCCCAGTTGCTGAAGGCCGGCTTCATCATCGGCGGCTCGGGCGGCGACGGGGTCCTGGTCGGGCGCCGCAAGACGGACGGCAGCTGGTCCGCCCCCGCCTTCTACACCCTGGCCGCCGGCTCGGTCGGCCTGCAGATCGGCGCGCAGGCGTCGGAAGTCGTCCTCGTCATCAACAACGAGCGCGGCCTCGAGGCGATCTTCAAGGACGAGATGAAACTGGGCGCCGATGCCTCGATCGCGGTTGGCCCCGTGGGCTCGGGCGTCGAAGCGGCGATGACGACCAATTTCCGCGCCGACATCTATTCCTACGCCAGGGCCAAGGGCCTGTTCGCCGGCGCCTCGCTGGAAGGCGCGGGCATCCTGTCGGCCACCAGCTGGAACAAGGCCTATTACGGCAGGGCCGTGAACCCGCGCGACATCGTGCTGAACCGCATCGTCGACAACGCGGGCGCCAACAGCCTGAAGGCGACCCTCGCCCGCGTGGCCAAGGTGTAGATCGAACACCGCCGCTCCGGCGAAGGCGCCCTTGCCTGATCGAGACCCCGGCCTTCGCCGGGGTGACGACAGGGGTCGGGTCAAAACATCGTCGCTCCGGCGAAGGCCGGAGCCTCGCGACTGTGGAAGCGCGCTCAGACGAGGCCGGCGGCCAGCAGGCCGCCGATGATCAGGACCAGCAGCCACAGGGCATGAGCCCGGTCGACGAGGAGACGGGCCGCCGCCACCCGCTCTGCCGGGGCCGCCGCATCGAAGCCGCGCCTGAGC
>NZ_JBAQRT010000117.1:0-1767 GCF_049306435.1 Zavarzinia sp. | reverse complement strand
GGATTATTTCCTTGTCGATTTTTCCGTCGGGAACCAGGAATTTTTCCCCTATGTCCAGATAGAAGATCTTCTTGAAGTCAGCCTGTGAGGATACGAGCTTGTTTGTCTTGAGTATTTTATCTCTGACGGGGGCGTCAGGCTCTAGGGCAGGGAATATTCCGAGCAGAAGTATTTTTGTGTCCGGCATCTGCTTTTTCAGGTTGTCCAGTATCAGGCCGATGGCTGCGGCTAGGTTCTCCGGGGTGTCTCCTCCCTGGCGCCCCTGCCAGCCTAAAAGGTTGTTGACTCCTATTAGCAGGACGCATACTTTTGGGGTGAGTCCCTCGATCATCTTTCCTTTGCCGATCCTCCAGAGGAGATGATCCGTCCTGTCGGCGGCGACTCCGAAATTGACCGCCTTCAGGGGCTTGTAGTTCTTGTCCCAGACTTTCTGCCCATTAGGCCATTTGTCGTCTTTCATCCACAGCTGCGTTATGGAATCTCCCAGAAAGAGGACATCTATGCTCCCCTCGGCAGCCTTCTGCTTGGCGGCCTTGTCTATCCACATCTTGGTCACAGGCCCGCTCCAGTCAGTACGCTGTTCCGGGACGCATGCGGGATTGTTTTGTACATCAGCCGCTCCTGCCTTTCCTGAGTTGTTCTTCCCTGAACTGTCTTCTGCGGCATTGGCGGACTTGTCAAATGTCCAACGACCTACGAGACCGTCTTCTTTGGCGTAAAGATTCTGGCAGAAAAGCAAGACGGCAAGGAGGGAGAAGAATAAGACGGATGAGGGGACAGGAAGATTTATTTTCATATGCCGAATCCCTAGTTTAAACTGACGATTGAACCGATTTTGTTGTATATCTGGACAGGTGTGAGTCCAGGTATTTCCCTCATCCACGCTTCTTTTATCCTGGAGGCATTGCTTCCTTCCGCATGCCCGTCGGCAAATACGATGTTCGCCACGGTATTATGCCTTGCATGAATACCCATCAGACAGCCGGCCTCGGAATTGACAATATTTTCAGGAAGGACATAGACCTGGCAGGCGTAGCCCAGAGCGGGACTCATCGTATCACCCAGCATGATATAATCGTCGGACCTCTGTATTTTATTCATCAGCGTACCAAAGAAATAGCTTCCGTCCGTCAGGTTTACATAGTAGAAAGCAGGATCCAGGAATCTGTTGGCCTGAGTCATCGATCTCATCCCGTAGGTTCCCCACCACGCATTTTTTTCCACGTATTTATAGCTCGGGCAATGTACGACATCCCAGTTGAGGTAGTCCATGTAGAATGTCGGATACCAGGAACCCGCACTGCCCCGCCGTGCAGCGGCAAGATTATTATAATCGGAGGAATACATGACGACGGAAGTTCCTGCCTGTTTCAGATTTCCAGCGCATAGGGACTGCCTTGCCACTTCCTTGGCGCTGGACAATGCCGGAAGCAGCATCGCCGCGAGAATCGCGATGATCGCAATTACTACCAGGAGCTCGATAAGTGTAAAATATTTCCCGGAAGGACATATTTTACTTGTCCGGATTTTTAATTCAGGGATTCTCATCATGCCTCCTTTTCCAGATGCCATTTATTTATGAACATAAAACTCCCGCACTTTAGCACTTTAGCACTTTAGCACTTTAGCACTTTAGCACTTTAGAACTTTAGAACTTTAGAACTTTAGAACTTTAGAACTTTAGCACTTTAGCACTTTAGCACTTTAGCACTTTAGCACTTTAGCACTTTAGCACTTTAGCACTTTAGCACTTTAGCACTTTAGCAC
>NZ_JBAQRT010000116.1:0-7312 GCF_049306435.1 Zavarzinia sp. | reverse complement strand
CGCCGAGGCGGGCGTGCCGGTCGACATGGTGGGCGGCTGTTCGATCGGCGCCATCGTCGGCGCCGGCGCCGCCATGCAGTGGGAAGCCTTCGAGGCGGAACCCCGCCTGCGCCGCGCCTTCGTCGACAGCAACCCGGTGAACGACTTCACCCTGCCCCTCGTCGCCCTGACCGCCGGCCGCCGGGTGACCCGGCGCCTGCGCGAAGCCTTCGGCGAGCGGCGGATCGAGGATCTCTGGCTACCCTATTACGGTGTCACCACCAATCTGACCGAGGGCCGACTGGCGGTGCACCGCGACGGCCCGCTGTGGTCCTGGCTGCGCGCCAGCGTCGCCATCCCGGGCATCATGCCGCCCTGGGTGGACGAGGCCGGCACGGTCTTCGCCGACGGCGGCGTCCTCGACAATCTGCCGGTCACGCCCATGCGGGCGCTCGGCCGGGGCGCCATCATCGCGGTCGATGTCGGCGAGGCGCCGGCCTTTTCCGCCCCCGGCGCCCGGCCGGAGGAGAGTACGTTCGAGCGCCTGTTCCTGCGCCGACGCCCCCGAATGCCCTCGATCTTCCAGATCCTGCTGCGGGCAGGCACGGTGAAATCCCCGGCGGGCGAATTGCTGGGGCCGGGCCTTGCCGACCTCCTGTTGCGGCCGCCGGTGGAAAGCATCGATTTCCTCGACTGGAAGGCCTTCGACCGGGCGATGGCGATCGGCCTCGATCATGCGCGGGTGGAACTCGATCAGGCCCCGGCCCGTGTCTTTGGTCGATGACGGTCATGCTCGCCCGGCACTTGACTAACGGGCGGCCGCGCCGAACTCTTTGGACATGATTGAAAATGCAACGCCCATCGCCACGCTGCTGCCGGGCCGAGGTCTCTTGCGCCTCGACGGCGCGGAAGTCGGCGCCTTCCTCCAGGGTCTCGTCTCCAACGACACCACCCTGCTGACCCCGCGGCACGCCCTGTTCTGCGCCCTGCTGACGCCGCAGGGCAAATTCCTGCACGAGCTGATCATCGCCGATACCGGCGACGGCCTGCTGATCGACACGGAAGAGGCGCGCAAGACCGATCTCCAGCGCCGGCTGACCCTGTATCGCCTGCGCGCCAGGATCGGCATCGCCGCGCCCGAGGATCATGTCGTCGCCGTCGCCTTCGGGGATGGTGTCGCCGCCCGCTTCGGCCTTGCCGGGGAGGCCGGCACCGCCCGCCCGCTCGACGGCGGCGGCGCGGTCTTCGTCGACCCGCGCAAGGACGCGCTCGGCGTGCGCCTTCTCGGTCCCCGGGCCGTCGTGGAAGCGGCATTGACCGCCGCCGGGCTTGCCCTGACCGAGGGGGAGGCCGCATGGGACCGTCACCGTCTGCGTCTTGGCGTGCCTGACGGCTCGCGCGATATCGCGGTCGATCGCGGCTTCCTGCTCGAGAATAATTTCGAGGAGCTGAACGGCGTCTCCTTCACCAAGGGCTGCTATGTCGGCCAGGAGTTGACCGCGCGGACCAAGCATCGCGGCACCATCCGCAAGAAGCTGATGACCGTGGAATTCGATCCCTCGGCCCCGGCCCCGGCGCCCGATACCACGATCCTGTTCGGCGGCCACGACGCGGGCGCGATGCGGACGGCGGTGCCGGGCGTCGGCCTCGCCATGATCCGCCTCGAATATCTGGACCCGGCCGAGGGCGAGGATCATGTCTTCACCGCCGATGGCCTCGTCCTGCGGCCGGTCGCGCCGACGGGGGCATGATGCGCGAAACCGGTCTCATCACTCACGATGATGGCAAGGCCCGCTGTCCCTGGTGCGGCACCCTGCCCGAATACATGGCCTATCACGACGAGGAATGGGGCGTGCCCGAGCGGGACAGCCGCGCCCTGTTCGAGAAACTGATGCTCGACGGTTTCCAGGCGGGCCTGGCCTGGATCACCATCCTGCGCAAGCGCGACGGCTTCCGCGCCCGTTTCGACGGCTTCGAGCCGGGGAAACTGGTGCATTGGGGCGAGGCGGAAATCGCCGCCGCCCTCGCCGACGCCGGCATCGTCCGCCACCGCGGCAAGATCGCGGCAACGATCGGCAATGCGAAGGGTTTCTTCGAGATCGAAGCCCGGGAAGGCGATTTTTCCCGCTTCCTCTGGTCCTTCGTGAAGGATCGCCCGATCGTGAACAACTGGACCAGCATTTCGCAGGCGCCGACCGCGAGCCCCGAGGCCGAGGCCCTGTCGAAGGCCCTGCGACAATACGGCTTCCGCTTCGTCGGGCCGACCATCGTTTATGCTTTCATGCAGGCCGTCGGGATGGTGGATGACCATCTGGTGGGCTGTCATGCCAAACGCGGATAGACCGCGGGAGCGGTCATCCGGCCAGGGGATGGAATGACATGGCGGAAGGCTGCAGGCTTCGCGTGAGGCCCATGTGTCCGGCGGAGGCAAGGGCCTGTGCCGATATCTTCGTCGCGGCCCGGCGCCGGGCGCGGCCGGACGTGCCCGCCGATCGCTTCTCGACCGAGGATTTCGATCTGGCGACCGCCGGCCTCGAGATCCTCATCGTCGAACATCAGGGGCTGGTCGCCGGTTTCGCCGGCCTGGACCGCCACCACCGCGAGCTTGAACTGCTCTTCGTCTCGCCCGAGGCGCAAGGGCGGGGCGCGGGCGCGCTGCTGCTGGCGGAATCGGGCCGGATTCTGGGCCTTGGCGCTCACTTGCGCTGCGATGCCCGGAACACGTCGGGCCGCGCCTTCTACCGGGCGCAAGGCTGGGTCGAGACCGGCGAATCCTGGGGCCGCATCCAGTTCACCCGGCCGGACCCGATCATGGCCCTGTTCCCGTCCCTGCTGGGCGTTCCGCTCTTCGCGCTCTGATCGCTTGGGGCTTGACGGCGAATTCAGCACTTCGTCCGATGGCGTCATGAATGATGACCCCAGCACGACCTTCGATCCCGCCCCGCCGCCCGGGTTCAACCGCCTGCCGATCCGAAGCGGTTATGGCCTGTCCATCGGCCCGCTGTTCGAGCGCGAAACGGCGGACGGCGGCTTCATCCGGGCCTTTCGGGTCGGCCCCCATCTCACCAACACGCTGAACAATTGCCATGGCGGCATGTTGATGGGCTTCGCCGATGTCACCTTCGGTCATGCCATCTCGCACCGCACCGGCACCAACTGGATCACCGTCCGCCTGCTGGTCGATTTCATCGCAGGCGCCCCCTTCGGGGCCTGGGTCGAGGGCACGGGCCGCATCGTCGCCGCCAGCGACTCGTTCCGCACGGTGCAGGGGCGCATCTGGTCGGGCGAGACCACGATCGCCTCCGGCACCGGCATCTTCAAGGTGCTGACGCCGCGATGACGGGGCGCGGCCCCGATCAATGCAGGGTGAAGTAATTCTGGGTGTGGCGGTATTCGCTCGGCTTGATGATCCGGTTGGTCATCACTTTCACCGAATGGAGCTTGCCGTCGAGATTGGCTTCCCAGAAGTCTAGGAAGCGTTTCAGCTCGGGGTAGCGCGGTGCGATGTCAAGTTTCTGCCAGGTATAGCTTTGCAGCAAGCTCGGATGATCCGGCATATGGTACAGGATTTCCGCCGTGGTAAGGCGATAGTCCGACAACATGCGCTCGAAGTCGCTCATGCGGAACCCTCCGTTTCTTGACCGTTACATGCGCTGGATAAGACCTGCTCCCGGGATTTGATCGATTGCGGGGAAGTCCCCGCGATTTGATTGAACACCTGCTTCGTAAAGGAAGCGTAACACGTCCGCCGCCGCCGTAAATACCGGCTTCGCCGCAGTGCGAAACAATTTTAATCGGAAATGGGGGAGGACCGGCGACGATCCTCCCGGGACCGGATCAGACGTGCTGGCCGCCGTTGATGTGCAACTCCGCCCCGGTGATGTAGGACGACTGCTCGGTGCACAGGAAATAGATCGCCTTGGCGACCTCGGCCGTCGAGCCGAGGCGGCGCAGGGGCAGTTGCTCGACCAGTTTTTCCGTCCCGGGCGAGAGAATCGCGGTCTCGATCTCGCCGGGGGAAATCGCGTTGACCCTGATGCCGAGCGGGCCGAAGTCCGAAGCCATCTCGCGGGTCAGGGCGGCCAGCGCCGCCTTCGACGTCGCATAGGCGGAGCCGGCGAAGGGATGCACGCGCGAGCCGGCGATCGAGGTCACATTGACGATCGAGCCCTGCGCCGCCTGCAATTCCCGCAAGAGACCCCGGGCCAGCAGCACGGGGGCGAAGAAATTCACGCGGAACACCCGGTCCCAGGTCTCGAATTCCGTCTCGATCGTGCCCAACCGGCTGCCGCCGGGTCCCTTCGGCGAAATGCCGGCATTGTTGACGAGGGCGTCCAGCCGGCCGTCGACCAGGCGGCTGCGCATTTCATCGATGACATGGGGCATGGAGCCGACATCGGCCAGATCGATCTGGACATGATCTTCCGGCCCGGCGGCCCAGGGGCAATTCTCGGGGAAGGGATGGCGGGACAGGGTGATCACCCGCCAGCCGGCCGACGAAAAGCGTTTGACCGTGGCGTGGCCGATCCCCCGGCTGGCGCCGGTCAGGATCAGGGTGCGACGGGTATTTTCAATAACGGGCATGGTGTTCTGCTCGATCCTCGGTCGGGCCGGCGCGCCGGGATCAGACACCGATCCGGCGGGCATGGTCGTCCGATTCCTCAACCCCGTCCGGATCCTCGTGAATGATCACCTCGGCACCGGGGAAGGCGGTGATCAATGCCTGTTCTACCGCTTCCGCGATCTCATGGGCATCACGAAGTTTCATATCGGCGTCCAGCACCAGATGAAGCTGGATGAAGGTGGCAAGACCCGAGCGCCGCGTGCGCAGATCATGCAGGGCCAGGACCCGGGGTTCGGCCTTCACGATCTCGATGATGCGCGCCCGCTCCACATCCGGCAACTCCCGGTCCATCAGCATGTCGAGGGCACCGTTGACGATGCCATAGGCGCCATGCAGCAGGATGCCGGCGATAATGAGCGCGATGATGCCATCGGCCTCGACGAGGCCGAACTGACTGGCCAGGACAAGGGCCAGGATGACGCCCGCGTTCGACAGAAGATCCGACAGATAGTGCAGACGGTCGCCCGAGACGGCGATCGAGCCCGTCCTGGTCGCGACCCGGTGCTGGTAGGTGACCAGGGCAAAGGTGAGCAGGATCGAGATCACCATGACCCCGATGCCGATCAGGCTGTTGTCGATCGGCGCCGGATTGAGAATGCGCCGCACCGATTCGAACAGCAGGAACACGCCCGAGCCCGCGACGATGGCCGCCTGCAGCAGGCCGGCCAGCGCTTCGGCCTTGCCATGGCCGAAGCGATGTTCCCGGTCGGCCGGCGCCATCGACTGATGCACGGCGAAGAGAGTCGCGAGCGAAGCCGCGGCATCGAGCGACGAATCGACCAGACTCGACAGCATCGAAACCGAGCCGGACAGGAAATAGGCGATCGTCTTGATCACGATCAGGGTCGTCGCGACACCGACCGACGCCATGGTCGCCCGGCGCATCATCCGGGCGGCATCTCTTGTCTCGACAGTGGCGGCCTGGACCGCGTAAGCGTCGTTACTGGTCATGGGACCTTCGCATTGCCAACAGGCGCGGCCTGCGGGCGATCAGGGATACAGGCGGTGAACCGACCAGCCGCCGCCCGCGACCGGCGTGAAGATCGCCCGGTCGTGCAGCCTGAAGGGCCGGTCCTGCCAGAATTCTATACGCTTCGGCGTGATGCGGAAACCCGACCAATGCGGCGGGCGCGGCACATCCCGCCCTTCGTAGCGGGCGGCGACGGCGGCGATCTCCGCCTCGAAGGTGGCGCGAGAGGCGAGCGGGCGCGACTGGGCGCTGGCCCAGGCGCCAACTTGCGAGTCGCGCGGGCGGATGGCGAAATATTCGTCGGCTTCCGCGGCCGAGACCGGGGCGACCGTGCCATTGACCCGCACCTGCCGGCGCAGCGCCTTCCAGTGGAAGTTCAGCCCGGCGACCGGATTGGCCAGCAGGGCGCGGCCCTTGTCGCTTTCGAAATTGGTGTAGAAGACGAAGCCGAGGGCATCGTAATCCTTCATCAGGACGACACGAACCGAAGGCTGGCCGGTCTCGTCGACCGTGGCGAGGGCCATGGCGTTGGGATCGTTCACCTCGGTCGCCGTGGCGTCGGCGAACCATTTTGCGAAAAGATCATAGGGGCCCTGCGCGGCCAGGGTCGCATCGTCGGTGGACGCCAGTATGTCGGTCATGAAAGAAACCTCTGATCGGTAGCGTTAGCGAACATAGGACGTTGCCCGCCGGGAAGCGAGACATGGACGAATTGCACCAGATGCAAGCCGTCGCTTGAGAGAGCGCCCGAGACGTCTATAATCCGCGCGCTTTGCACGCCGCCTTGAGGGAGATCAGCCTATGTCGATCGGCGCCGGCCTAATGGCTGGAAAACGCGGACTTATCATGGGGGTCGCCAACGACCGCTCCATCGCCTGGGGTATTGCCAAGGCGATTCACGCCCAGGGTGGTCAGCTCGCCTTCACCTACCTCGGCGAAGCCTTGGAGAAGCGCGTGCGGCCCCTGGCGGCCGAAGTCGGCACGCCCGACAGCCTGATCCTGCCCTGCGACGTTTCCGAGATGACGTCCATCGACGCCGTCTTCGATGCGCTGAAGGCCGAATGGGGCACCATCGATTTCGTCGTTCACGCCATCGCCTATTCCGACAAGGAAGAGCTGAAGGGCCGCTACGTCGACACGAGCCCTGAAAACTTCAATCAGAGCCTGTTCATCTCGTGCTTCTCGTTCACCGCCGTCGCCAAGCGGGCGGAAGCGCTGATGCCGAACGGTGGCGCGCTGCTGACCCTGTCCTACTACGGCGCGGAAAAGGTCATGCCCCATTACAATGTGATGGGCGTCGCCAAGGCCGCGCTCGAGGCTTCGGTGCGCTATCTCGCGGTCGACCTCGGCAAGAACGACATTCGGGTGAACGCGATCTCGGCCGGGCCGATCAAGACCCTGGCCGCTTCGGCGATCGGCGACTTCCGCCTGATCCTGAAGTGGAACGAATATAACTCCCCGCTGAAGCGCAATGTCTCGACCGACGATGTCGGCGGCGCCGGGCTCTATCTCTGCTCGGACCTGTCGCGCGGCGTCTCGGGCGAGGTGCATCACGTCGACTCGGGTTATCACGTCGTCGGCATGAAGGCCGCCGACGCGCCGGATATCTCGGTGGTCTGACCGGCGGGCCTTGCCGTCCCGGCGAAAGCCGGGATCAAATTCCAGAGGCGTCGTCCCGGCGAAGGCCGGGACCTCGGCGAAACCGGGCACAGGTGCTTTTCCGTCTCGAGGTCCCGGCC
>NZ_JBAQRT010000115.1:0-14090 GCF_049306435.1 Zavarzinia sp. | reverse complement strand
GCCCGCCTGATGAAGGAGATGGGACTTCGGGGCGCCATCCGCGGCAAGCCGGTGAAGACCACGGTGAGCAGCCGGGGCAATGGCTGCCCCCGGGATCTGGTGAACCGGCAGTTCGCGGCGCCGAGGCCGAATGCGCTACTATGCACAGCAAGACACGGCGCAGGCGGCGTGACTCAAATCAATCCGCCTCCGACAAACCCGGCGCGGTTCACGCCATCCTGTTGCCCTCTGCCAGGCCTTCACAGGGGAGCTTGTCCAGTCAGGTGACTAAGTCACGTTCCTTTCCCGCCCGGATCTGCTTCATTGTCGGCGCCTCTCATCCTTCCGACAGAAAATCATCCATGATCCCCGCGAACGGACCGGCCGGTGCCGGCGGCAAACTCCAGCATCTTCCCCTGCCTCTCTTTGCCGTGCCCATGGGCGTGGGCGGCCTTGGCCTGGCCTGGCGCGAAGCCGGGCGGAGCCTCGGCGCCCCCGTGGCGATCGGGGAGATCCTGCTGGGTCTCGCGCTGCTGCTGTGGCTTGTGATCGCCGGGCTTCACCTTGTCCGCGCCTTTCACCATCCCGGGTCGCTGCGGGCCGACCTGCGTCACCCGATCCGTTCGGCCTTCGCCGGGGCGATCGGCATCGGCCTGATGATCGTCGCCGGGGGCCTTGTTCCCCATGCCCCCGACCTCGCCACCGCCGTCTGGCTCATCGCCGTCGGCTTTCACCTGCTGGTCGGGATCTGGACCGTGCGCGGCCTGCTGATGGCGCCGCGCGAAGCCGCCACCCTGGTCCCGCCCCTGCTGATCCCGCTGGTCGGCAATATCGTCGCGCCGATATTCGGGGTCCGGCTGGGGTTCGAGACCCTGTCGTGGATGCTGTTCGGTCTCGGCGCCCTGCTGTGGGCGATGATCCAGCCCCTGATTCTCGGCCGTATCATTTCAGGGCCGCCCCTGCCCGAGCGGCTGCTGCCGACCCTCGGCATCCTGCTGGCGCCGCCCGCGGTCGGCACCGTCGCCCTGGCCGGGCTGACCGGGGGCTATGGCCCGGGTCCGCTCGCCATCTTCGGCCTCGCGGTCGTCGTCGCCACGATACTGCTGTCCATGACCGGGCATTTCGCGCGCTGCGCCTTCGCCATCTCCTGGTGGGGCTGGACATTCCCCGCCGCCGCCTTCTCGGTCGCCGTCAGCGGCGTCGTCGCGGCCCATCCGGGCCCGGCCCTCGCCCCGCTCGCCTGGTTGGTTCTCGCCATCGCCAGCGCGATCGCCACCTTCGTCTCGCTGCGCACCCTCCGGGCCGCCGCCGCGGGACACCTGCTGCAGCCCGAAGGGTGATCATGGCTTTCATTTCATATTTTAGAGAATTGATAAAAATGAGATATAATTATTTAATATCATATAGTTAGACATTGACGCGACATTCGGCGCAGCGCCGGCTCAGGTTTTCTCTTTCAACGTTTCACAAATTAGTATATTTAGAATTCGTCTAATCAATACACCTGGAGGACATGATGACCGAACCCGTCGCCACCCCCGCCGCCGGCCTGCCCCGGCTCAACGAACCCGCCCCCTACTTCAAGGCGCGGACCACGGCCGGCGAATTGTCGCTGACCGACTACAAGGGCAAATGGCTGGTGCTGTTCTCGCATCCCGCCGACTTCACCCCGGTCTGCACGACCGAATTCATGGCCTTCGCCCGGGCGGCCGATCGCTTCAAGGCGCTGGGCTGCGAACTGCTGGGCCTGTCGATCGACAGTCTCTTCGCCCATATCGCCTGGATGCGGACGATCGACGAGAAGTTCGGCGTGAAGATCCCCTTCCCGATCATCGAGGACCTGTCGATGGACGTGGCCCGTGCCTATGGCATGATCCACCCGGGCGCGGGCGACACTTCGGCGGTGCGCGCCACCTTCTTCATCGATCCCAAGGGCATCCTGCGGGCCATGGTCTATTATCCCATGTCCAACGGCCGCTCGGTCGAGGAGTTCCTGCGCCTGCTCGAAGCCTTGCAGACCTCGGACGCCAACGGCGTCGCCACCCCGGAAGCCTGGAAGAAGGGCGAGCCGGTCATCGTCCCGCCGCCGAAGACCGCGGCCGACGCCGAGGCCCGCGCCGGCCTCGGCTATGATTACACCGACTGGTTCTTCTCGAAGAAGACGCTCTGACACCCGGAAGATGCCCCGGCCCTGGGGCCGGGGCATTGCTCGCGACCCCGAAGGGTCAGGCGGCCCGGGCCACCCGCCGGATGCCGCCGGTCGCGGGATCGGTCGCGATATAGGGCAGGCCCGCCGTCTTCCAGGCCGCGAAACCACCGTCGAGATGGGCGAGCGGCGTCATCCCGGCCGCGGCGCAGGCTTCGAGCACCTTGCGCGAGCGCATGCCCGAGCCGCAGTGGAAGACGATCCGCTTGCCGTCCTGGGTCGGCAGATTGGCCGGGCTGAAGGTCGCGAGCGGCGCCAGCAACACCCCCTCGATATGCTCGAAGGCGAATTCCTGGGGCGTGCGCACGTCGATCAGCACGATCTCGTTGCGCTCGAAGGCATTGAACACGTCCTCGGGGGACCAGCATTCGGCGCGGGCGCCGTTCACGTCCTCGACATGCATCGTCGTTCGCTCCTGTTCAGGGGGCCGGCCGCAGGTAGACCTTGGCCGGATTGAGATCATAGCTCCACGGCAGGCCGCTGTTCTTCCAGCCGTTCACCGTGCGCCAGGGACCCGTGGGGTTGCTCTTGTCGCTGTCGCCCTCGAAGCCGTCGACGACGACATAGACCTTCTCGAGACCCGTGCCCTCGAGCGCCCGGGCGGAAGGCGCGCCCCGCTCCCCGCCCGAGCGGCACATCAGCAGCACCGGCGTCGACATGTCGAGGCCGCGTGCCTCCAGCGCCTTCAGCACGCCGTCGCGGAAGGCCGGATTGGGCTCCATGGCGAGAACCGGCTTCGACGGGTTGAATTTCGTCGGATCGACCAGGAGGAAGGGCACATTCACGTCGACGACATCGGTGAAGCCGGCGAACATCATCTCCACCGGCTCGCGCACGTCGATGAAGAGAACCTTCGCCCCTTCGGCCTGCTTCATGTCGAAGGCTTCTTTCGCCGTGAGGTAAAGGTGCCAGGCGGTCTGTTTCTTCGGGTCCGCCGGCTCGGGCGCGGCGAGCGCGGTCGAGGCCAGCAGCGAGAAGCCGGCGGCGAGCGCGGCGAGCGTCTTTCTCATGGCGGCGCCTCAGAACGACAGGACGCGATCGGCCGCCATCAGCTCGGCGGCCATGGCGTCGGGCTTGGCGACGCCGACGCCCTCGATCAGGGCCTCCGCCGGCAGATCCTTGTTCGGCAGATAAATCGCGCAGACATCGATCTTCACCCCGGCCTGCATCGCCTTGGCCATCAGATCGCGCGGGCTGGCGCCCGTGGGCTTCTGGGGCGCCGTCGCCGAGGCCGGGGCCTCGTCGAGCGCGAGATCGCCGCCCGGACCGCACAGCAGGATATGAGCGGAAGCCCCCTGCTTCGCCGCCTGCAGGGTCAGCACGAGGCTCATCATCTGCACCTGCGCCTCGGAGGCGGTGATCACGGTGACCAGCGACGGCCCGGCGGCCATCGCCGGAGAGACGCCAAGTCCGAGGGTGGCCAGCACGGGCAGTATCTTGAAGACATTCATCGCGGGTTTCCCTTGTCATCGCGTGGGATCGGTACCCGGCCTGACTAGCACGCCGCCGGCCACCGCCCCGGTGACTTGGTCACAAAGCTCAGCCCGCTGCGGCAAGATGCTCCAGGGCGGGGCGATCGCGCAGCTCGACCGCGCCGCGCGACAGGCCGACCCAACCCTTCTGCTGAAAAGCCTGGAGCTGCCGCGTCACGACCTCGCGCGCGGTGCGCAGGTCCGTCGCCAGTTCCTGGTGGGTGACGCTGACCCGGCCCTCGGCCGCCGGCAGGGCCAGCAGACGGCGCGCCAGCCGGCCGTCGATGCGTTTGAAGGCGATCTCGTCGATCACGAAGAACAATTCGTTGAAGCGCCGGGAATAGGCGGTGAAGACGAATTGCCGGAAGGCGGGCGAGACCGCGATCATCTCCTCGAACACCGCGCGGGGGATGGCGACGGCCGAAACCTCGGTCTCGGCCACGCCTTCGGCGCCGAAGCCCTGATAGGCCAGCATGCAGGCGGTGGTCAGCACGCAGCTCTCACCGGCAAGGACGCGATAAAGCATGATTTCCCGCCCGCCTTCCGACAATTGCTGCACCCGGATCGTCCCCTCCAGCAGGAGAAGGAGATTGTCCGGCCCATTCCGAGGCCCGAAGACCGTGACGCCAGCCTGAAACTGCACCATGCGGGCGCGTTCCGTCAAAAGCCTGACCGTTCCGGGTTCCAGCGCCGCAAGTTCGGGGAAGTGCTTCTGCCAATCCATGTCGCTCCACCTCGCGCCTGGAGTCGGCCCGATCCTCGCCGGACCCACATTGAGGTCGATCAAGGACAGGCTATCAATTTATATTTATATGAAAGGATAACGGTTCCAAACTACGCATCCCGATGCGGAAGGAACGGCCTGCGGACGGGAGTGAAGCCATGTCTCATGTTGTGATCCTGGGCGCAGGGCTCGGCGGTGTGATCATGGCCTATGAAATGCGCGACCGGCTGGGGCCGGACGACCGCCTGACCGTCGTCAACAAGGGGGCGCGCTACTGTTTCGTGCCCTCCAACCCTTGGGTCGCGGTCGGCTGGCGCGAGGCGAAAGACATCTGTGTCGACCTCGCCGGTGTTTTCGAAACCCGCGGTATCGAACTTCGGCCCGAAGGCGCGAGACGCGTCCATCCCGAACGCAATGCCGTCGAGTTGAACGATGGCGAGTTCCTGCCTTACGATTATCTCGTGATCGCGACTGGCCCCGAGCTTGCCTTCGATGAGGTTCCCGGTCTTGGCCCTGCCGGCCATACACAGTCGATCTGCGAGATCGACCATGCCCTAGCCGCAGGCCGTGCGGTCAAGGCGCTGATGGCCAGCCCCGGGCCGGTGGTCGTCGGGGCGGCAGCCGGCGCTTCCTGTTACGGTCCCGCCTATGAATTCGCTTTCGTGCTCGACGCGGCGCTGCGCAAGGCGAAGCTGCGCGACCGGGTACCGATGACCTTCGTCACGCCCGAGCCTTACATCGGCCACCTCGGCCTTGATGGCGTCGGCGACACCAGGGGCATGCTGGAAAGCGCCTTGCGCAACCGGCACATCAAATGGCTGACCAACAGCGTGATCACCGGGGTCGAGGCCGGCCGCATGGCGGTGCAGGAATTCACGGAGGACGGTACGCCGAAAGCGACACACGACCTCGTCTTCGCCCTATCCATGATCCTGCCGGCCTTTCGCGGCGTCGCGGCCGTTCGCGGCATTGAAGGACTGGTCAATCCCCGGGGCTTCGTTCTAGTCGACAGCCACCAGCGCAACGCGGCCTTTCCCAATGTCTTTGCCATCGGCGTCTGCGTCGCCATCCCGCCCGTAGGCCAGACGGCAATCGCCGTTGGCGTGCCGAAAACAGGCTTCATGATCGAATCCATGGCGCGGGCTGCTGCGGCAAACATCGAGGCCCTGCTCGCCGGCAAGGCGCCGCGGGCGGAGCCGACGCTGAATGCGGTCTGTCTCGCCGATTTCGGCGACGATGGCATCGCCTTCGTCGCCGAGCCGCAAATCCCGCCCCGCAATGTCAACTGGGCCGCCCGCGGTGCCTGGGTTCATGCCGCCAAGGTCGGCTTCGAGAGTTATTTCCTGCACAAGGTCCGTGCCGGCGAGGCCGAGACTTTCTACGAAAAATTGATGCTCGACCTCGTCGGCATCCACAAATTGAAGGAGTCGGGAACGACCCCGGCCGACTGACCCGGAAAGGAGACCCGCCATGCCGATAGTGATGATGCTGATCGATTGGTTCATGATGGCGCTCGCCGAGATGATGGCCTCGCCCCTCTGGTACTGGATGACCGGCCGACTGACGGGCGGATTGTGAGCCTTGCCATGATCAGGTCCCTTGCCTTCGCCGGGCTCTGCGCCACCCTCCTGCTCGGGGCGGTGCCGGCCGTGCGGGCATCGGACTATGCCGTCACCCTGCGAGCCATGACCGACACCAAGGCGGTCTACGGCACGGTCGAGAGCCGGGCGGTGGTGCCGGCGCGGGCCCGTATCGGCGGTACGATCCACGGTATTTCCGTGGTCGAGGGCAGCGCGGTCGACAAGGATACGGCCATTGCCCTCGTCGTCGACGACAAGCTGGCACTTCAGATGGCTGCCGCCGACGCCAATACTGCGGCGCTGCGTAACCAGTTGGCCAATGCCGGGCTCGAACTCGATCGCGCCCGGCAACTGCGCGCCAGCGGCATCGTGCCACAAAGCCGGGTCGACCAGGCGAAGATGCAGTTTGATGTGATCGGCAATCAGATCGCCGCCGCGGAAGCAGCCAAATCGGTGATCGATCAGCAGGCGAAGGAGGGGGCCGTCCTCGCCCCCGCTGCCGGCCGGGTGTTGACCGTACCCGTTACACCTGGCTCCGTGATCCTGCCCGGAGAGACCATCGCCCGCATCGCCACCGGCCCGTATTACCTGCGGCTTTCCCTGCCCGAGCGTCATGCCGGACGCCTGGTCGAAGGCATGAGCGTCGATGTCGCCGGGCGGCCGTCTGGCGCCGCCGGCAGCGTGCCGATCCGCAGCGGCCGCATCGTCCGGGTCTATCCCGAGATCTCCGAAGGCCGGGTCAGCGCCGACGTGGAAGTGGACGGGCTGGGC
This sequence comes from Zavarzinia sp., assembly GCF_049306435.1. Lineage (NCBI taxonomy): Bacteria > Pseudomonadati > Pseudomonadota > Alphaproteobacteria > Rhodospirillales > Zavarziniaceae > Zavarzinia > Zavarzinia sp. Next base: position 7,358 of record NZ_JBAQRT010000115.1, on the reverse strand, counting down.
GATTACTTCGTGAACGAGCGCCTGCTGGTGACGATTCCCGTTGGCGAGCGCCGGGGCATCGCCATTCCCGCCGCCGCGGTCGAAAGCCGCCACGGCATGGACTACGTCACCCTGGCCACGGCGGAGGGCCCGATCGAAGTCGCGGTGGTGCTGGGCGCGGACTTCACCGACGCCAATATTCCAATGGTCGAGATCCTGTCCGGCCTGCGCGACGGCGACCGGGTGCAATGGCCATGAAACCCGGCATCGCCGGAAGCCTGACCCGGACCTTCTGCACATCGCCGCTGACCCCGCTGTTCCTGCTGGCGGCGCTGGTCGTCGGCCTGCTCGCCCTCTCCATCCTGCCACGGGAGGAGGAGCCGCAGATTTCCGTCCCCATGGTTGACGTCCGCGTGATTGCCGACGGACTGAAGGCGGAAGACGCGGTCAAACTCGTGACCGAGCCACTGGAGGCCATCGTCAAGAGCATCGACGGGGTCGAACACGTCTATTCCCAGACCATGGATGACGGTGTTCTGGTCACCGCACGCTTCCTGGTCGGCACCAGTTCGGATGCCGCGATCCTGCGCGTGCACGAGAAGATCCGCGCCAACATGGACCGTATACCGACGGGTATACCGGAGCCGCTGATCGTCGGCCGCGATATCGACGACGTTGCCATCATGACCGTCACGCTGGCACCGAAGCCGACTGACGGCGGGTATTGGACGGCCGCCGACCTGACCCGTCTCGCCCGCGAAATCCAGGCGGAGATCGCCAAGCTGCCCGATGTCGGCCTGACCTATATCGTGGGCGAGCAGGTCGAGGAGATCCAGGTCCAGCCCGATCCCGGAAAGCTCTCGCTCTACGGCATCACCTTGCAGCAACTCGCGGCCAAGGTCGCGGGCGCCGACCGCTCGTTCCAGCTCGGCTTCGTGCGAGAATTCGGCGGTCAGCACAGCGTGGTCGCCGGGCAGACCCTGCAGGACCCGGGCGAGATCGAAAACCTGCTGCTGACGGCGCGTGACGGCCGCCCGGTCTATGTCCGCGACGTCGCGGACACGGTGCTGGCAACCGACACCCGAGAGACCCGAGTGTCAAACATCACTCGCGCGGCGGACGGGCTCGCCACGACGCCGGCCGTCACGCTCGCCATCGCCAAGCGACCGGGAACCAATGCGGTCACCATCGCCGGACGCATCAAGGCCCGGCTGGACCAGCTGAAGGGGGGCGTGGTCCCCGCCAGTATCGAGGCCAGCATCACCCGCGACTACGGCGAGACTGCGGGCGAGAAAGCGGACGAGTTGCTGTTCCACCTTGGGCTCGCCACCCTGTCGATCGTGCTGCTCGTCGCCGTCGCGATCGGCCGGCGTGAGGCGGTGGTGGTGGCCATCGTCATCCCGACGACGATCCTGCTGACCCTCTTCGCCGCCTGGTTGATGGGCTACACGTTGAACCGGGTCAGTCTGTTCGCTCTCATCTTCGCCATCGGCATCCTTGTCGACGACGCCATCGTGGTCATCGAGAACATCGCTCGTCACTGGGCCATGGCCGATGGTCGCAGCAAGCGCGCAGCGGCCATAGATGCGGTCGCCGAGGTCGGGAATCCGACCGTTGTCGCCACCTTGACCGTGGTCGCCGCGCTCCTGCCCATGCTCTTCGTCTCGGGCATGATGGGCCCCTACATGAGCCCCATTCCCGCCAATGCCTCGGCGGCCATGGTGCTGTCCTTCTTCGTCGCCGTCACGGTGACGCCCTGGCTGATGCTGGAACTATCGCCCGATCACGGCGAGGCGGGGTCCCACGATCAGAACGCCGACGGCGGGCGTCTCGGCCGGCTCTATGCCCGCCTCGCTCGGCCCATTCTGCGCAGCCGCCGACGCGCGGGCCTGTTCCTGGCGGCTGTCGCCATCGTCAGCATGGCCTCCCTCGGCCTTTTCTATACCCGCGACGTCACGGTGAAGCTCCTGCCCTTCGACAACAAGGCGGAACTCGATCTCGTCGTCGACCTGCCCGAAGGTGCTTCGGTCGAGGACACGGACCGCCTGCTGCAGGTATTGGCGCGAACCATGGCCCCGGTGCCAGAGATCACCTCGCTCCAGACCTATGCCGGTACGGCGTCGCCCTTCAGCTTCAACGGTCTCGTCCGGCACTATTATCTGCGGGCCGATCCCTGGGGCGGCGATATCCAGATCAACCTGCTGCCCAAAGGCGACCGCGACCGCAGCAGCCACGAGATCGCTCTCGACATCAGGACGCGGTTGAAGGCGATGAGCCTGCCCGCCGGTATCGCCCTGAAGCTGGTGGAGCCGCCACCCGGCCCGCCCGTGCTCGCCACCCTTCTCGCTGAAATCTACGGCCCGGATGCAGCGACACGGCGAGCCGTCGCGACCAAAGTACGCGAGACCTTCGAGAGCATTCCCTTCATCGTCGATGTCGACGATTCCTTCGGCGTTCCCGCCATTCGCGAGCGTCTCGTCATCGACCAGGACGATCTCGAGTACTGGCGGGTCGAACAGGGCGACGTCTACGACACGATGGCCCTGCTGCTGAGGGGCGAATCCGTCGGCTATTCCCATCGCGGCGGCGGCCGGACCCCGATCGCCATCGCCATCGCCCTGCCGAAGGGTGCGCTGGTGATCAATCCGCACCTGCTGTCGACCCCGGTGCCGGCCAACGCCCTGCCGGGCGAACGGGGTATCGCCGAACTCGGCGATGTCATCTCCGTCAGGCGCGAAACCGCTTCCTACCCGATCTTTCGCCACAACGGCCGCGCGGCTGAAATGGTCACGGCCGACCTGAGCGGCGCCTTCGAGGCGCCGATTTACGGCATGATGGCGGTCGAAGAGGCGATCGCCGCCGCCGACTGGGGCAGGGTCCCGAAGCCGGAGATCCGCCTCCATGGCCAGCCGGACGACGAAAGCCGCCCTGTCCTGCTGTGGGATGGCGAATGGGAAGTGACCTGGGTGACCTTCCGCGACATGGGTGCCGCCTTCGCCATTGCCATCCTCGGCATCTATATTCTCGTGGTCGCCCAGTTCGGCTCGTTCAAGCTGCCGCTCGTTGTACTGACGCCGATTCCACTCACCCTGCTCGGCATCATGACCGGGCATTGGCTGTTCGACGCGCCTTTCTCGGCACCATCGATGATCGGCTTCATTGCCCTTGCCGGCATCATCGTGCGCAATTCGATCCTGCTGGTCGATTTCATCCGCCACGCAAGGACGCCGGGACGGCCCCTGCTCGATATCGTGCTGGAGGCCGGGGCAGTACGCTTCAAGCCGATCCTGCTGACCGCGCTCGCCGCCATGATCGGTGCCATGGTGATCCTGGCCGATCCGATCTTTCAGGGCCTCGCCCTGTCGCTGCTATTCGGTCTCGCCTCGTCGACCCTGCTGACTGTGCTGGTCATTCCGGCGATCTACATCCTGCTGCGGGGCAGCAAGGCGACCGCAGGTAACCCGCTGCCCTGACACGGCTCGATGAGTCCCCCCAAATGGACCGCGCGGTCTTGCCGATCGGCTCGGCGACCACGCGGCCTGGTGAAACCTGGCGACGAAGTTGCCGCCGCACCTCGTCGGCAAGGCCGTTCAAAATCTCGGGCGCCGGCGTCCGCCGACCAGACTGCCCCCACCGCCACCGTCGGCCCCGCTGAAGCCGTTAGGATCAGGCCTTCGGCGCCGGGATCCTCTGGAATATGATGCCGACATCGTGGCGACGGATCGCGGCGGAGGCAAGCCGACCGCAAGCGAATTCATCGCCTTTCCGAAGGGCCCCGAGGGCTTGAATATCTTCAACAAATGGGGATGGGTCACGGCCGCCCCCTGAACCGGTATTGGCGCCGCGCCGCCAGAGCGGGGGCGGGGGCGGGGGCGGCGCCCCTAATGCGCCCGGCCGAGAAGGGCGTGATCGATGATATCGGCCGCGGTGGCACGGCCGATGGCGGCAACCGATGGATTGGCCGTCACCATGGCGGTGACGATCGCCCCGTCGATAACAAGACTGAGCTTCTCGGTCGCGAGGTCCGCGTCCTCCACCCCCGCCTCGACGACCAGGCTGAGCAGGCGCTCGTTGATCCTGCGACGGTGATCGAGGGCGATTCCCCGCACCCAGCCGCCCTCCTTCTCGTGTTCGGCGACCGCGTTGATGAAGACGCAACCGAAGAAACTGCCGCTTTCGAACCAGTGCTGCAGCAGGTCGAACAGATAAAGGATGCGCCCGCGGGCATCGGCGCCGGTCCCCGGCAGGTCCTGATCGAACCAGCGGAACCACATGTCCGCCTCGGCCCGGAACACAGCCCGCAGCAGGTTCTCCTTCGAGCCGTATTTGTCGTAGAGCGTTTTCCGCGCCACGCCCGCCTCGCGGATGATGCGGGCGACGCCGGTCGCGTGAATGCCCTCGCTGCAGAAAAGCCGCTGGGCGGTCTGCAGCAATTTGGTCTCGGGCGCGGACGTCATGCCTCTTCTGTCCTCGGACTGATCTGTGCGGGGGAACGACCGGCGTGGCAATCCCCACGGACGAACCTACCGTCGCCGGCAGCGCCACGCAACCACTCTCCCGCCCGCCGCAACCCGTCCCGTCTCGCGGGATGGTGAAAAAAGCGGCGCAGCGACGATCAAAATCTATGCAGCCGCCCCCGTGATCCGTGTGATCGGGCAGGTTAAATGCCGCAAGCCTCCGCCTTTGCAGTCTGGCATGATTCTTGAAAACAATATTTTTGTAGACCGATCGGTCTCCTTGACCGGACAGCCCGGCGGATGGAGCCGGTCGCTGCCCGGGTCGGTGCCAGGGCAGGCATCGCCCGACACCAGTCAGGCTTAGTGACGGAAGGGAACAGAGGCATGAGCGATATTCGTCCCCCGCGGGAGGGCATCATCCACAGCCCGGTCTGCACCGAGGTCGGCCGCGGCGAAGGTCTGTCGCGCCGCGGCTTCTTCACCGCCTGCGGCTGCGCGCGTCTGTCGGTCAGCGCGGCGGGCTCGGCCCTGCTCGCCAGGGCCACGAGGGCCGAGGCGGCGGCGGGCGGCAAGCTGCTGAAGATCGGCCATCTGCCGGCGGGCTGCGTCTCGCATCTGCTGCTCGCCAAGGCGCGCGGCCTGTTCGAGAAAGCCGGCCTCAACGTGGAACTCACCCAGTTCAACGGCCCGGCAGATAATATTCAGGCGCTGATCGCCGGCGGCATCACCGCCATGCACAATCCCTGGACCACCACCATGGCGGCCTATGCCGAGGGCACCAAGGATCTGCGCATCGTCGGCGGCTCGGGCCTCGCCGGGATCGAACTGGTGGCGCGCAAGGGCTCGGTTCGTAACGTGAAGGAATTCATCGAGGCGGCGGGCAAGGGTCTGCGCGTCGGCACCCTGCGGCTCGACACGCTGGAACTGGTCGGTTACGGCACCATGTCGCAATACGGCAAGTCGTACAAAGACTACGAGATGACCTTCTTCCCCTCGATGGTCGGCATGGGCGAGGCACTGTCGAACGGCGCGGTCGATGTCTGCACCCTGGCCCAGCCCTATGCCGAAAGCGTGGTGCGTCAGGCCGACGGCGTCTATCTCGCCAATTCCAACGACGTCTGGGGACCGGAAGCGCCGGACTGCGTGATCACCACCCTGACGAAAACGATCGAGACCGACCATGCCCTGCTCACCGCCTACATGGCCGTGCTGCAGGACGCGGCCAGGGCGTTCTACGACGATTTCGAATCCGCCCTCGACACGCTGCAGCCGATCTATGGCGCCCCGCGCGAGATCCTGGCGATCGCGCTCAAGCGCCAGTCGCCCGATCCGATCATCAACGCGGCCGGCGCCTCGGGCATCCGGGGTGGGGTCAAGTATCTGATCGAGCTCGGCTATTTCAAGGACAACATCGCCGATCAGGTGCTGGACCTGAAGTATCAACCCGGCGCGGCCTGAGCCATCGGAACATGGGGTGGGAACACCCCATGTTCCCCGCCCCGCCTGGAATATCGCTGACTGGAGTTGAGAGAGAATGACCGAAATCCCGGTTCGGACCTATGATGCCGTGATCGTCGGCGCGCGCGCCGCCGGCAGTGCCCTTGCCATCCATCTCGCCCGCGCCGGGCTGAGGGTCGTCGCGCTCGACCGCGCCAGCTTTCCGTCGGACATTCTCTCGACCCACGTCATCTATCCGAACACGATCGCCCGGCTCGACCATATGGGCGTGCTCGACGCCGTGATGGCGCACGAACCGCCGCCGCTCTATACCTCGTGGCACCACGAAGGTCGCATGTTCGTCGCCCCCCACACGCCCATCGAGGGCCGCGACTGGGCGATCTGCGTCCGGCGCATCACCCTCGACGGCATCCTGGTCGAAGGCGCGCGCAAGGCGGGCGCCGAAGTGGTCGAAGGCGTGACCGTGACCGGCCTCGTCGGCGCGGGGACCGATGACGATCCCGTGCGCGGCGTCACCGCGCTCGGCGAGAATGGCCCGGTTACCTTCGCCGCCCCCATCGTCATCGGGGCGGACGGCGTGAACTCGACCGTCGCCCGCCTCGTCGGCGCCGCCCGCAAAAGGGTCATGCCGACCGAGACCATGCTCTATTTCGCCTATTGGACCGGGGTCAAGACCCGCAACACCCAGGATTTCTTCTTCGAGCCGCCCTGGGTCTGCGCCCATTTCCCGGCGGACGACGGTCATCACGTCATCACCATGAACGGGCCGCTGACCGCGCGGGCAGAGATCAAGGATTGGGAAGCCTATTACCTGAACCGCATCCGTTCCATTCCCGCGCTCTGGGCACGGCTGGAGGGCGCGACCAAGGTCAGCAAGGTGATGGGCTCGCCCCGGCTGGAAGGCTATTACCGCGACCAGACCGGGCCGGGCTGGGCGCTGGTCGGCGATGCCGCCCATTTCAAGCACCCGGCCGGCGCGCAGGGTATCGGCGACGCCTTCCACGCTGCCGAAGTGCTGGCCGGCATGATCGTGGATGGCAGCTGGCGCGCGGCCTATCCGGCCTGGCGCGAAGCGGATTCCCGGGAGTTCTATGCCTTTTGCAAACATCTGGCCGAGCCGCCGGGTGACGACAGCATGCGCCAGGTCATGGACACCTATATCCGCGATCCGAGGCTGGCCCGCGCCATCGTCGATGTCTGGGCCCGCACGGTGAAGCCCTGGACCGACGTGATTCCGCATGTGCCCGGCATGGCCGCGGTGACCGGTGCTTCGGTCGACGAGGTATTGGCGCCTTACGAAGGTGAGCGCCCGCCGCTGGCGGCCAGCGCGTGACCATGTCGGCGAACGAGATTGCCGTGGCGCGGATCGCGGCCACGGCACCGCGACTGACCGGCAGCGTTCTGGCCCGAGAAGCCCTCGGTCTTGCCGACGGCGAACTGGGTCACGCCGGCCCGCCCTTCGAG
>NZ_JBAQRT010000114.1:0-6967 GCF_049306435.1 Zavarzinia sp. | reverse complement strand
CGGCTGGATGAAGTGCGTAATGCCCTCGGTAACTTTACCCTTTGGGGCGCCAGCGCCTTTGACGATATGATCCTGATCCGCTGCCTGGGGCAGACGGGCGCCGACCTCCGCCGCATGGTCCTGGCCGCCCTCGCTCCTTTACGCGGCACCAGACCCATCCCAAGGGTCTGGCAAATCTAACCCGGCGATGTCCCGGCAAAGCCGGGACGGGCCACGACATTCAGGGGCCATTGAGGCCCCGCGCAGCTTTAGCGAAGCGAGCCAAGGTCGCGGATGCGACCGCCCGGCGCTTGAGGGACAGAAAAGATGAATCTTTCACCGCGTGAGAAGGACAAGCTGCTGATCGCCATGGCGGCGATCGTTGCCCGCAAGCGGCTGGAGCGGGGCGTGAAGCTGAACTATCCGGAAGCGATCGCCCTCATTTCGGATTTCGTCGTCGAGGGCGCGCGCGACGGCCGCTCGGTCGCCGACCTGATGGCGGCGGGCGCCACGGTCATCACCCGCGATCAGGTGATGGAGGGCATCGCCGAGATGATCCACGACGTCCAGGTCGAGGCGACTTTCCCCGACGGCACCAAGCTCGTCACCGTCCACGAACCGATCCGCTGAGGAGCAGGCCCATGATTCCGGGTGAAGTCATTCCCGCCGCCGGCGAGATCGAGTTGAACGCGGGCGCGCCGACCGTGACGGTCATCGTCGCCAATGTCGGCGACCGGCCGATCCAGGTCGGCAGCCATTATCATTTCGCCGAAACCAACGGGGGGCTGCAGTTCGACCGCAAGGCGGCCCATGGTTACCGCCTCGACATTCCGGCCGGCACCGCCGTCCGTTTCGAGCCGGGCCAGACGCGGGAGGTTACGCTGGTGCCCCTGCTCGGCCTCCGTCGGGCCGTCGGCTTCCGCGGCCTCGTGATGGGAGACCTGTGACATGCCGATGAAGATGAGCCGCGGCGCCTATGCCGACATGTTCGGGCCGACCGTCGGCGACCGCATCCGCCTCGCCGACACGGAACTCCTGATCGAGGTCGAAAAGGATTACACGACCTATGGCGAGGAAGTGAAATTCGGCGGCGGCAAGGTGATCCGCGACGGCCAGGGCCAGTCCCAGGTCACCCGCGCCGCGGGCGCCGTGGACACGGTGATCACCAATGTCGTCATCCTCGATCACTGGGGCATCGTGAAGGCCGATGTCGCGATCAGGGATGGTCGCATCGCCGGCATCGGCAAGGCCGGCAACCCGGATACCCAGCCGGGCGTCACCATCATCGTCGGCCCGGGCACGGAAGTGATCGCGGGCGAGGGCAAGATCCTGACCGCCGGCGGCATCGACTGCCACATCCATTTCATCTGTCCGCAGCAGGTGGAAGAGGCGATCTCGTCGGGCATCACCACCCTGATCGGCGGCGGCACCGGCCCCGCCACCGGCACCAACGCGACGACCTGCACCCCCGGCCCCTGGCATATCGCCCGCATGTTGCAGGCGGCGGAAGGCCTGCCGGTCAACCTGATGTTCGCGGGCAAGGGTAACGCTTCCGATCCCGCCGCCCTGATCGAACAGGTGAAGGCCGGCGCCGCCGCCCTGAAACTGCACGAGGACTGGGGCACCACGCCCGCCGCCATCGACTGCTGCCTGTCGGTCGCCGACGACTACGACGTGCAGGTGATGATCCACACCGACACGCTGAACGAATCGGGCTTCGTCGAGGATACCATCGGCGCCTTCAAGGGCCGCACCATCCACGCCTTCCACACCGAAGGCGCGGGCGGCGGTCATGCCCCGGACATCATCAAGGTCGCGGGCCTGCCCCATGTCATCCCGTCGTCGACCAATCCGACCCGGCCCTTCACGGTGAATACGCTGGACGAGCATCTCGACATGCTCATGGTCTGCCATCACCTCGACGCCAGCATTCCCGAGGACGTCGCCTTCGCCGAAAGCCGCATACGGCGCGAGACGATCGCGGCCGAGGATATCCTCCACGACCTCGGCGCGCTTTCGATCATCTCGTCCGACAGTCAGGCCATGGGGCGCCTTGGCGAGGTGATCCTGCGCACCTGGCAGACCGCCCACAAGATGAAGACCCAGCGCGGCGGCCTCGCCGGGGACGGCCCGGGCAACGACAATTTCCGTGCCCGCCGCTATGTCGCCAAATACACGATCAACCCTGCCATCGCCCATGGCATCAGCCCCCATGTCGGCTCGGTCGAGGTCGGCAAATACGCCGATCTCGTGCTGTGGTCGCCCGCCTTCTTCGGCGTGAAGCCCGACATGGTGCTGAAATGCGGCACCATCACCCAGGCGCTGATGGGAGATCCCAATGCCTCGATCCCGACGCCGCAGCCGGTGCATTACCGGCCGATGTTCGGCAGCTTCGGCCGGGCCATGGCGGCCTCCTGCATCACCTTCGTCTCCAGGGCGGCGCTCGATCTCGACATCGGCCGCCAGCTCGGGCTGCAGCGCATCATCGCCGCGGTCGAGAACACGCGGATGAAGGCGGCCAAGGCCAGCATGGTGCTGAACGACGCCTGCCCGGTGATCGAGGTCGACCCGGAAACCTACGAGGTGCGGGCGGATGGCGAATTGCTGACCTGCGCGCCGGCCAAGGTCCTGCCCATGGCCCAGCGCTACTTCCTGTTCTGAGCGTGCCCCTCACGGCCTGGGCCTTACCCCTCACCCGATCCCTCTCCCCGCAGGCGGGGCGAGGGGACCGGAAAGGGCCTTGATGACGGATCCTCGCATCCTTCGTGCCCGGCGGTCGAGGCGGGACTCGACGCTGGCGGAGACGGCGCTGTGGCGGCGTTTGCGGGAAGCGGGCTTGCCGGCCCGGGTCCGGCGGCAGCATCCCATCGGCGGGTTCGTCGCCGATTTCGCGTTCACGGCGCACCGTCTGATTGTCGAGATCGATGGCGGCCAGCACGCGGGCAATGCCGGGGACCTGCGCCGGACCGCGGTGCTGGAGGTGGCGGGCTGGCGGGTGCTGCGCTTCTGGAACCACGAGGTGCTGGGAAATCCGGACGGTGTGATCGAAACCATCCACCGGGCACGGGCTGGGCCTCGCCCCCATCGGGGGAGAGGGATGGTGTGAGGGGGCAAGCCCCGATGTTGAGGGATGACGCGCCGCCTCGGCGGTCGTAAGAACGGAACAGAGATTTCTTTCAAGGACCAGAGACCCATGAAGCGCGCTTCCGCCGTCCTGCCCAAGGGCTCCTTCGCCGATGATGCCGTCGTCGGCGAGGTGGTGCTGGATTCCGAGGCCCGGTTGCGGCGCCGGGCGGTGCTGTCGGCCGGGCGCCAGCAATTCCTGCTCGATCTCGCCGAACTCGTGCCGCTGAACGACGGCGATGGACTTTCCCTCGATGGCGGCGGCGTGATCCGCGTGCTGGCGGCGCCCGAGCGGCTGGTCGAGATCACAGCGACGAGCCCGGCGGAGCTGGTGCGCATCGCCTGGCACCTCGGCAACCGCCACCTGCCGACCCAGCTGCTGGCCGACCGCATCCGCATCCGCCCCGATCATGTGATCGAGGACATGCTGGTCGGTCTCGGCGCCACCGTGGCCAAGGTCGATGCCGCCTTCGATCCCGAAGGCGGGGCCTATGCCGGCGGTCATCACGATCATGATCACGATCATGATCACCACGGCCATGATCACGATCACGGCGCCTGTTGCGGCCACGATCACGGCCATGACCATGCGCATCACGATCATGACCACGGTCACGGGCACGTCCACGGTCCCGACTGCAAGCATGACCACTGAGCGGGCGCTCTACCGCCTGCTGGCCTGGCTGTCGCCGTCCTATCCGGTCGGCGCCTTCAGCCATTCCCACGGCCTCGAATGGGCGGTGGAACAGGGCTGGGTGCGGGACCGCGCGGCGCTGGTCGACTGGCTGGGCCTGCTGCTCCGCGAGGGCAGCGGCTGGAATGATGCCGTCTTCTTCGCCTATGCCCACCATGCCGGCGGTGACGCCGCGGCGCTGAACAGGATCGCCGAACTGGCCGCCGCCAACGCTCCGGCGAAGGAACGCCAGGTCGAAAGCCTGGCGCAGGGGACGGCGTTCCGGCTGATCTCGGAAGCGGCCTGGGGCCACGAGGTGCTGGCCCTTCTGCCGGCCAGCGTCGCCTATCCGGTCGTCGTCGGCGCGCTTTCGGCGGCGGAAGCCATCCCGCTCGCCCCGTCGCTGACCGCCTATCTGCATGCATTCGCGGCCAATCTGGTCTCGGCGGCGCAGCGGCTGGTGCCGCTCGGTCAGACCGACGGTCAGAAGGCCATCGCCGCCCTGATGCCGGCGGTGGAGGATGCGGTCGCCCGGGCCCTCGCCCTCGATCCCGCCGCCGATCCTTTCGAGGCCCTGGGCGGTTGCGCCCTGGTCTCCGACATCTGCGCCATGCGCCACGAAACCCAGTACACGAGGCTGTTCCGGTCCTGAAACGCCATTGCATCGGGAGGTTATGTGAAGTTATGATTTTTTCATAAACTTGGATAAGATCTCTATCGATGGACCCGCGGATCAACCCCTATGCCCCCGGCGCCGGGACGTCGCCGCCCGAACTCGCGGGCCGGGACGATCTGATCCTGCGGGCGGCTATCGCCCTCGACCGTATCCGCGCGGGGCGGGCCGCGCGCAGTTTCATCCTTTATGGCCTGCGCGGCGTCGGCAAGACGGTGCTGCTGAACCGGATCCGCCTGGATGCCGAGGCGCGGGGCTTCAGCGCGGTTCGTCTGGAGGCGCCGGAAAGCCGGTCCCTGCCCGGACTTCTGGTGCCCGGTCTTCGGGCCATGCTGCTGCGCCTCGACCGGGGGCAGGCGGCGAAATCGGCGGCCTTGCGGGCCTGGCGGGCGCTGTCCGGCTTTGCCCGCGCCCTGAAGGTCAAATACGACGATATCGAAGTTTCGATCGAAGCCGAACCGGAGCCGGGCCTCGCCGATACCGGCGACCTCGAACTCGATCTGAACGATCTGCTCATGGCCGTCGGCCGCGCGGCGAAGGAGCGGGGCGGGGCGGTCGTCCTGTTCATCGACGAGTTGCAATATGTCGAGGAGGCGCAACTCGGCGCGCTGATCGCCGCGCTTCATGCCGTGGCCCAGGATCAACTGCCGGTGACCCTGATGGCCGCGGGCCTGCCCCAGTTGCTCGGGCGCATGGGCCGGGCGAAATCCTATGCCGAGCGGCTGTTCGAATTCGCCCCCATCGACCGCCTGCCGGACGAGGCCGCCCGCGACGCCCTGACGCTGCCGGCCGAGCGCGAGCATGTCCGCTTCGAGGCCGGGGCGATCGAACAGGTGCTGCGCGAGAGTCGCGGCTACCCCTATTTCCTGCAGGAATGGGGCAAGCATTGCTGGGATCTGGCGGAAGATTCGGTGATCACGGCGCAGGACGCGCGGCAGGCGACGATCCAGGCCCTGGCCGAGCTGGATGCCAGCTTCTTCCGCGTCCGCTTCGACCGGCTGACCCCGAAGGAAAAAGCCTACATGCAGGCGATGGCAAGCCTGGGGCCGGGGCCGCATCGCTCGGGCGATATCGCCGAGGCGCTCGGCCGGCCGGTCAATGCCGTGGCCCCCTTGCGCAATTCGCTGATCGAGAAGGGAATGCTCTACAGTCCATCCCACGGCGATACGGCCTTCACCGTTCCCCTGTTCGATGCCTTCATGCGCCGCGCGACCGGCGCCCAACTGCGACTGGATGTAACTGATGACGACCCTGCGTAATCCCCATGGTCCGCTTCGCGTCGGTGTCGGCGGGCCGGTCGGCTCGGGCAAGACGGCGCTGATGGACAAGCTGTGCCAGTATTTCCGCGCGCGTTACGACATCGCGGCGATCACCAACGACATCTATACGAAGGAAGACGCCGAGTTCCTGACCCGGGCCGGCAGCCTCGAGCCCGAGCGTATCCTGGGGGTCGAGACCGGCGGTTGCCCGCACACGGCGATCCGCGAGGATGCCTCGATCAATCTCGCCGCCATCGCCGAAATGCGCCGCCGCTTTCCCGATCTCGATCTCGTGCTGATCGAATCCGGGGGCGATAATCTCGCCGCGACCTTCTCGCCCGAACTCGCCGACCTGACGATCTATGTCATCGACGTCTCGGCCGGCGACAAGATCCCGCGCAAGGGCGGCCCGGGCATCACCCGCTCCGATCTTCTCGTCATCAACAAGACGGATCTGGCGCCGCTCGTCGGCGCCGATCTTGGCGTGATGGACCGGGATGCGAAGAAGATGCGGGGCGACAAGCCCTTCGTCTTTGCCCGGGCGTCCAAGGGCGATGGCGTCGCCGAAATCGCCGCTTTCATCGAGACCGCCGGCGGCCTTTCGGCCGCGTGAGGAGACGGCGGGAGGTCTCGCGGCCGCGTGACGCGGCCGCGCCCTATTTGACGAAAAGGGCGATCATATCCTCGATCGGCAGGGGCGGAACGGCTTCGGGGTCCGTCCCCGCCGGGCTGAAGATCGCCCCGTGGAAGGCCCGCAGGGCATAGGCGAGGCCGAAGGCGGCAAGGAACGAGACGACGAAGGCCTCGAACGATGTCGCCGCCACGGCGCCCCGGTCGCGCGCCGCCCTGAACACCGGCTCCAGCACGGCGACGCGCCTTCTGATATGCCGCTCGACCAGCCATTCCAGCCGTTCGCCCCCGGCCGCCGCCTCGTTGAAGACGAAGCGGGCGTGTTCCGGCATTGACAGGCAATAGCCGGCGTAGCTCTGCAGCATGGCCCGCATCACCAGACGGGCGTCTTCATAGGTGCGGGGCACCGCACCGCCGACCGTCTCGGGGAAATCGGCGAAGACCGTGTCGACCGTCGCCTCCCACAGGGCGCGCTTGGTCTTGAAATGATAGCCGAGGTGGCCCTGCTCGATGCCGGCGGCGGCGGCGACGGCGCGGACCGAGGCGCCGTCATAACCCTTGGCGGCGAATTCCGGCTTGGCCGCCTCGATGATCCGGGCGCGCAGCGCGGCCGACCGCTCGGCCCGGCTG
>NZ_JBAQRT010000113.1:0-8770 GCF_049306435.1 Zavarzinia sp. | reverse complement strand
GCCCGCTGCTGCGCGCCGGGGCCGAATTCGGCGAACTGGCCCGCGCCGCGACCGAGCCGGCGGCCCATGGCTGGCGCAGCGTGCCCCTGCCCTTCTTCGACGGGCGGGACATCATTCCCATCGTCATTTTCGTGCATCGTCACGAAAGCGCGCCGGAAGGCGCCGGGGACGAGAGCCACCAGGACGGGAAGCCGGCCCGGGGCGGCACCCGTTTCATCGTCGACCTGTCGCCGAGCGAATTCGGTCCGCTGCAGATCGACGGTTTCGCGCAAGGGGGGCGGGTCGATACGGTGTTGCGCAGCCGGCGGGGAATGCCGGCCGACCTGCGCGACGGACTGGTGGCCCGCTACGCCGCCCTGCTGGCCGAGTCCGGCCTTGCCGGCACCCTTGCCTTCCAGATTCAGGACGGGCCGCTGGCCGGCCCGCATCTTGGCCCCGCCACCGGGCCGAAGCGCGGCGGCGGCATCTCGATCACCGCCTGAACAGGCTCGGGTCGATCACCGCCTGAACAGGCTCGGGTCGATCACCGCCCGAGCAGCCTCAGGGCCGGCGGCGCCGGTGCTGCACGATCGCGACCTCGTCGAGTTCCGCCTGTTCGGCGTGCGCCGCGGCGGCCTTGCGCTGGCGCAGCTTCATCTCGACCGCGATTTCGTAACGCTTCACATCCTGGAAGGCGCTCGATACCGCGTTGGCCGCGGCCTCGATCTTGGGGGCCAGTTCGTCGATCGTCTGCTGCATGATGCCCCGGCGCTGGCGCGCGCCCGAGAGATAGGCGGTGAACTGGCGCAGGGCTTCAGTCGAGACATGGGTCGCCGCCCGCTCGCGTTCGATCTCGGCATCCAGCATCAGGATCTTGTGATCGAGTTCCGACCGCAGCTGTTCGAGTTCGGCCAGCATTCGCCGTTTTTCGTCCAGTATCCGCTGATGCAGGCGGATCAGGGTGGGGAGCCCCCGCTTGCTTGCCATCCGCCTACTCCTCGCTCATCACGGGCGCCAGGATGCCGGCCAGCCGGCCATAGCCATCATCGAGTGTCGATTTCTCCGTCTTGCCCTGACCGAGAAACGCCTCGAGCGGGGGTTGAAGCTCGATCGCCGTATCGACCTCGGCGTTGGAGCCCCGGCGATAGGCGCCGAGGCGGATCATTTCCGACATGTCGTCATAGGCCGACATGTAACGCCGCGCGGTCTTGACCAGGCGGTTTTCCTCGGGCGTGTTGCAGCCCGGCATGGTGCGCGAGACCGAACGCAGGATGTTGATGGCGGGAAACCGCCCCCGCTCCGCGATCGCCCGCTCCAGCACGATGTGACCATCGAGAATGCCGCGCACCGCGTCGGCGATCGGCTCGTTGTGGTCGTCCCCCTCGACGAGGACGGTGAAGAGCCCGGTGATCGTGCCCTGGCCGGTGCCCGGCCCCGCCCGCTCCAGCAGTTTCGGCAATTCGGCGAAGACAGTCGGCGTGTAACCCTTGCTGGTCGGCGGCTCGCCGCCCGACAGGCCAATCTCGCGCTGGGCCATGGCGAAGCGCGTGACCGAATCCATCAGGCACAGGACGTCCTTGCCCTGATCGCGGAAATATTCGGCGACGGTCAGGGTCATATGGGCGGCCTGGCGGCGCATCAGGGCGCTTTCGTCCGAGGTCGCGACGACGACGACGGACCGGGCGAGACCTTCCGGCCCGAGATCATCCTCGATGAATTCCCGCGCCTCGCGCCCGCGTTCGCCAACAAGGCCGATGACGATGACATCGGCGCTGGAATAGCGCGCCAGCATGGACAGAAGCGATGACTTGCCGACACCGGAGCCGGCGAAAATGCCCATGCGCTGGCCCCGGCAGCAGGTCAGGAACGTGTTCATGGCGCGCACGCCGAGATCGATCTTGGAGCCGACCCGTTTCCGCTGGTGCGCCGGCGGCGGCTGGCGACGCAAGGGGTAGGCATGGGCGCCGCGCGGCAGATCGCCTTCGCCATCGACCGGCCGGCCGAGGCTGTCGATGACCCGGCCCAGCCACTGGTCGGAGGGATAGACCGCGGCCACGCCATCCTCGATGATCACCCGCGCCCCCATGCCGACATTGTCGATCGGGCCATAGGGCATGGCGAGCGCGCGGGTTTCGGAGAAGCCGACGACCTCGGCCAGGGTTTCGCTGCCGTCGCGCCCGACAAGGCGCATCCGCGAGCCGACGCCGACCATGCCCTTCACCCCGGCGACCTCGACCACCAGACCCTGTACCGCGACCACGCGCGCGAAGCGGGTCAGCGCGGCCATGCCGTCTATCTCGGCGATCAGGGCTTGCAAGGGCTCGGCCTCCGTTCCGGGGGTTGGGAGAGGAGGCCATGATGCGCCCGGACGATTAACCGATGGTAAAGCCTGGCGCCGGTCATGTTGCGCTGCAGCTACCATTTGTTAATCATGCGGCCGTTAACGTGGTTGCATCGAATGCGCGCGGGGCGCAGATTAACCTTTGTAAACAAGACGACCGCAACGCGGTAAAGGCGGGGGGTGCCGATGCGCGTTCTATTGATCGAAGACGATCCGCAGATTTCCAAGAGCATCGAGTTGATCCTCGGCGCGGAGGGGCTGAACGTCTATACGACCGACCTGGGCGAGGAAGGTCTCGACCTCGGCAAGCTCTATGACTACGACATCATTCTTCTCGACCTGAACCTGCCCGACATGAGCGGCTTCGATGTCCTGAAGAAGTTGCGCGCCTCGCGCGTGACGACGCCGATCCTGATCCTGACCGGCATCGGCGGGCTCGATTCCAAGGTCAAGGGCCTCGGCTTCGGCGCCGACGACTATGTGACCAAGCCCTTCCACCGGGAAGAACTGGTCGCCCGCATCCATGCGATCGTGCGCCGCTCCAAGGGTCATTCCCAGTCGCAGATCACCACGGGCCGCATGACCGTCAACCTCGACGCCAAGACCGTCGAGGTCGATGCCAAGCCGGTTCATCTGACCGGCAAGGAATACAGCATGCTCGAGCTTCTCTCCTTGCGGAAGGGCACGACCCTGACCAAGGAAATGTTCCTGAACCATCTTTACGGCGGCATGGACGAGCCCGAGCTGAAGATCATCGATGTCTTCATCTGCAAGCTGCGCAAGAAGCTGACCCAGGCGACCGGCGGCGAGAATTACATCGAGACCGTCTGGGGCCGGGGCTATGTCCTGCGCGAGACGGTCGTCGCGGACACGGGCAAATCCGCCACGGCTTGATCGAGAAACGCCGCCCGGTCAGCGCCGGGCGGCACGCTTCAGGTGATCGAGGATCAGGGCGTTCACCTCGGCCGGCTTTTCCCGGTGCAGGAAATGGCCGGTATCCTCGATGATCTCCAGCGCGACACCGCCGGGATAATCTTCCGGGCGGATCGCGCGGCGGAAGGCATCAACCGCGAAACAGCCGTCGCGCGTGCCCGCCAGCACCAGGCTGGGCAGCTTGATGCGGCGCGACGCCCGCCGCACGCCTTCCTTGAAACGCCCGGTGAAGGGCGAGGCCAGCGCCCGGTAGTAGGCGAGCGCGGCCTGTTTCACCCCCGGCGCCGACAGGGTCGCCTTCACGCCGTCGAGAACGCCGTCCGCCGGCGTCCAGCCCGGCGACCAGCGCCGCCACAGGACATCGACGAGACGCCAGTCGCGCTTTTCCAGCAGCCAGTCGGCGATGCCGCGCGCCTGGAACAGGCCGATGTACCAGAAGGGCAGCATCAGCCAGGGCGCCGAGGCCGCCGTCGCGATCAGCCGGCCCGTGGGTGGGATCGCGATCGCGGTCCAGCTGGCCAGCCGCTCCCCCCGGTCGGCGGCCACGACATGGCCGATGACCGCGCCCCAGTCGTGCCCGATCAGATGGATGGGGCCCGGCCCCAGGCTATCGATCAAGGCCCCTAGATGATCGGCGAGGGCGGCGATCGTGTAATCGCCATCGGCCGGCTGGGACGACGGCTCGTAACCCGGCATCAGCGGGGCGAGCACGCGAAACCCGGCATTGGCGAGCACCGGCGCCAGTTCGTCGAAGGAATGATTGTTGTCGGGAAAACCGTGCAGGCAGAGCGCGATCGGCGCATCCGCCGGATCGCCCGGCGGCAGGGTCTCGAAGGTGGTCAGCCGCAGGGCGCCCGCGCTCAGGGTGATGACCCGCGTCTCCACCGCTACGAACTCCATGGCCTCATCTCTCCCTTGCCCGAATGGGCGGGAGTTTGTCCCGGGGGCGAGCTTGTCGCAACCCCGGCAAACGGGTGGGGTCAGGGCCGCGTCGTCGGCGCGACCTCGTAGAGGCCCCGGCGATCCTTCACCGGCCGGAAGCGGTTGGTCAGCCCCAGCACGGTTTCCGCCGCGCCGAGGAACAGCATCCCGTCCTCGGGCATCGTGTCGGCCAGGCGATCCAGCACATTGGCCTTGGTCGGCTGGTCGAAATAGATCAGCACATTGCGGCAATAGACGACATCGCAGCGCCCAAGACTGTTGAAACTGTCGAGGAGGTTATATTCTCGGAACTGCACCATCGAGCGGATCTCGGGCGCGATGCGCCACTGGTCGCCTTCCTTCTTGAAGTATTTGACCAGAAGCTGGATCGGCAGGCCGCGCTGGACCTCGAACTGGGTATAGAGGCCGGCGCGCGCGCGCAGCAGCACTTCCGACGAAATATCCGTGCCCACGATCTCGACCCGCCAGCCGGCCAGCTGCGCCTTGTGCTCGGACAGGAGCATGGCCAGGGAATAGGGCTCCTGCCCGGTCGAGGCGGCGGCCGACCAGATGCGGATGCGCTTGCTGTCCGCGCGGGACTCGAGCAGGCGCGGCAGGACATGGGCCTTGAAGGTGTCGAACGGCGTGTTGTCGCGGAAGAAGAAGGATTCATTGGTGGTCATCGCCTCGACCACTTCGCGGATCAGCAGCTCGTCCTTGCGCCGCAGGGCGCCGACCAGACCGTCGAGCGTGGCGAGGCCCCGCTTCCGCGCGATGGGCAGCAGGCGCGATTCCACCAGATAGCCCTTGTCCCCGGTCAGGATCAGGCCGGAGCGGGTCTTCAGCATGTCGGCGAGATACTGGAAATCGAGCGGATTCATCAGCGCCCCCCCGCCAGGGCCGGGCCCCGGAGCATTCGCTCGGCCGCGGTGCCGATTTCCCCCAGGGGCAGCACGGCAGAACACAGTCCCGCGCCGGTCACGGCGCCCGGCATTCCCCAGACGACGCTGCTGGCCTCGTCCTGCGCGATCACGGTGCCGCCGGCGTCGACGATGACCCGGCAACCGTTCAGCCCGTCCTGCCCCATGCCGGTCAGGATGACGACGAGGCTGGCGGCGCCATAGACCGTGGCGACGGAGCGCAGCATGGGATCGACCGAGGGCCGACAGAAATTCTCGGGCGGGGCGTTGCTGAGACGCAGGACGCGGCTGGTCCCCTGACGCTCCACGATCATGTGGAAACCGCCGGGGGCGACATAGATGCGGCGGCCTTCGAGCGTTTCGCCGTCACGCGCCTCGGCCGCCGCGACCCCGGTCGCCTTGGCCAGATGTTCGGCCATGATGGCGGTGAAGGTCGCCGGCATGTGCTGGGTGATGAGGATCGGCACGTCGAGGCGGGAGGCCAGCGGCCCGAGCAGGGTCGACAACGCCTGCGGCCCCCCGGTGGAGGAGCCGATGGCCAGAACCTGCGGCCGGACAAGCCCGGCGGCCCGCAGCGAGATCGGCGGGGGAACGCGCGCGGGCCGGGCTTCGGCGATGGCGACGGGGACCGCTTCCGGCCTTGTCCGCAGCCGCTGGCGCCGGACCGAAGCGCCGAGCGCCCGCACCTTTTCCACCAGCTCGCGCCGGAAGATGTCGACCGTGCCGGCCTCGCGGGTCGAACTGGGCTTGGTCAGATAGTCGGCGGCCCCGAGGGTCAGGGCCTTCATGCTGATTTCGGCGCCCGACCGGGTCAGGGTCGACGACATCAGGACCTTGGCGTTGCCGGCAAGACGCAGGATTTCCGGCAGGGCGGTCAGGCCGTCCATCTCGGGCATCTCGACATCGAGAATGATCACGTCGGGCGCGGCCCGGGCCACCAGGCGGATCGCCATCGCGCCATTGGGCGCGGTCGACACGATCTCGATATCGGCCTCGGCGCCCAGCCAGCGCGCCACCATCCCGCGGATGACCGCCGAATCGTCGACGATCATGACTCGCAGGGGTGATGTATCCCCTGCCTTTCCCTCCGGTATCGTGCCCGCAGCGGCCATGTCAGAGCGCACCGACCGAGGACAGCTTGGCTTCCAGAATCTCCCGGTCGAACGGCTTCATGATGTATTCGCTGGCCCCCGCCTCGAGCGCGGCCTGAATGTGATCGATGTCGTTTTCCGTCGTGCAGAAGACGACGATCGGAGCATCGCCGCCCGGCAGCGCGCGCAGCGCCTTCAGGAATTCGAGGCCGTTCATGACCGGCATGTTCCAGTCCAGCAGGATGAAGAAGGGCAAGCCCGCCCCGCAGTGTTCCAAAGCCTGCTGACCGTCCCCCGCTTCATCGACCTGGAAGCCGATTTCTTCGAGCATACGGCGCGCCACCTTGCGGATCACGCGGGAATCATCGACGACGAGGCAGGTCTTCATGACCGGTATCCCGTAAAAGCAGAGACGTCATTCAGGCCGCGCGGCGGCTCTCGAGCGTGAGGCGCAGCGATTGCAGCAGCCCTTCCTTATCACCCTTCGCGACATAATCGGCGAAGCCGACGGCGCGACCGCGCTCGAAATCGGCGGGGGCCGTGCGCGACGACAGGGCGATGATCGGCGTTGTCCGCCAGCGGCCCTCGTGCCGGACATGTTCGGCGAACGCGAAACCGTCCATCCCGGGCATTTCGATATCCGACAGGATCAGATCGAAATCGGTCCCCTGTTCGCGCAGCTTGAGGGCGCCGGCCGCGTCCTCGGCCATGGTCACCCGATAGCCGGCGACCGAGAGCACGGGCATGATCATGTTGCGGAAGAAGGGGCTGTCGTCGACCAGCAAAATCGACCAGTTGCGGTTGGTCGTCACCACCTCGGCGGCGGAGCGGCGGAACCAGTCGTCATAGGCCTGGGTCAGGTAATGAGCGACATCGACGACCCCCGTGGCCTGGCCGGCGACGACGGCGGTGCCGATCAGGCCGGGACGTTCGGCCTTCAACTCGACGTCGAGATGATCCTCGACGATGTCGATGATCTCGTCGACCGCGAGGCCCATGGCCCGTTCGCCATCGGCGAAGACGATGACCGGCTGCCCGCCCGAAGCCTTCAGCCGATGCTCGGCATCGGCGCAGACGATGGGCATCAGGCGTCCGCGATACTGGACCACCGGCCTTCCATTGGATTTTTCGATCCGCTCGACCTCGATTTCCTCGAGCCGGGCGACCAGCGATAGCGGCACCGCCTTCAGTTCGTTGCCGCCCGCCCGGAAGATGAGCAGCGACGAGGCGTCGTCATGCTGGGTGGCGGCCACGGCATCGGCCTGACCGTCGTGATTCTCGCGCAGGGCTTCGCCCGTCTGCAGGGCAAGGCCATTGGGATCGAGGATCATGATCACGCTGCCGTCGCCAAGGATGGTGTTGCCCGAGAACAGGGCATTGTCGCGCAGGATGGTGGCGACCGGCTTGACCACGATTTCCTCGGTATCGAACACCCGGTCGACGACGATGCCGAAGGTCTGGCTGCCGACCTGGGCGACGATGATGAAGGCTTCGTCGCGGCGCTTCGTTCCCGCCGGCACCAGTTTCAGGGTCTCGTCGAGGAAGATCAGCGGCAGCAGGCGGTTGCGCAGGCGAACGACCGGCGTGCGGTTGATTTCCTCGATCCGGTGTTCGGAATCCGGCGTCGCCCGGACCAGTTCGACGACACCGATCTGCGGCACGGCGAAACGCTCGCCCGCGCATTCAACGATCAGCGCCGAGACGATGGCGAGGGTCAGCGGAATCTTGATCTGGACGGTGGTGCCCTTGCCCAGATTGGTCTTCAGATCGATCGTGCCGCCGATCTTCTCGATATTGGTGCGGACCACGTCCATGCCGACGCCGCGACCCGAAACGCTGGTCACCTTGTCCGCCGTCGACAGGCCGGGATGGAAGATGTAGCGCGCGACCTGGGCTTCGGACATCGCTTCGAGATCGGCTTCGGACGCAAGGCCACTGGCCGCGACCTTCTGCCGGATCCGCGCGAGGTTCAGGCCCCGGCCGTCGTCGGCGATCTGGATGATGATGTGACCGCCTTCGTGATAGGCGTTCAGGGTAATACGGCCGGACTCGGGCTTGCCGGCGGCGCGGCGCTCGGCCGGGGTCTCGAGGCCATGGTCGGCGGAGTTCCGCACCATGTGGGTGAGCGGATCCTTGATCAGCTCCAGTACCTGGCGATCGAGTTCGGTTTCGGCGCCGACCATCTGCAGGTCGATCTTCTTCTTCAGCTCGTGCGACAGGTCGCGCACGATGCGCGGCAGTTTGGACCAGGCATTGCCGATCGGCTGCATCCGGGTCTTCATCACGCCTTCTTGCAGCTCTGACGTGCAGAGCGACAGGCGCTGAAGCGGGCCGGCGAATTCGGTATCGCCCATGCGGCGAACCATCTGCAGCAGCTGATTGCGGGTCAGCACCAGCTCCGAGACCATGGTCATCAGGTTTTCGAGCAGATCGACCGAAACGCGCAGGGTCTGGTTGCCCAGCGGGGCTTCGCCGCGCCCCTCGTTCGGGTCGGCGGCTTCCGCCGGACGGGCCGGCGGGGCAGGCGGCGGATCGCGGTGAACGACGGCGGTCTCGGCCGCCTCCGCTTCCGAGAGGAGCGGGGC
>NZ_JBAQRT010000112.1:0-9506 GCF_049306435.1 Zavarzinia sp. | reverse complement strand
GCCTCGTGCTGCGCAGCGAGGACCGGGGCGACAGTTGGACCCCGGTGCGCTTCGAGGCCGAGTCTTCCGATCCGCTCTTCGCCGCCTGCCGGACCGGCACGGGCGCCATCATCGCCGCCGGCAGCTTCGGCCGCCTGCTGCGCTCGACCGACGACGGCCGCAGCTTCGAGGCGGTCGCGGTCGATCTGCCCGACGAGCCGCATCTGAACGGCATCGCCTGCGCCGACGATGGCAAGGCGATGATCGCCGGCGAAATGGCCCAGGTGGTGCGCAGCCGGGACGGCGGCGCGACCTGGGACATGGTGCAACTGCCCTACAATGGCTCGCTTTACGGTGTCGTGCGGGCTTCGGCCTCGCGCTGGGTCGTCTTCGGGCTGCTGGGTCATGTCTTCCGGACCGACGATTTCGGCGACACCTGGACCGAAATCAGGACCGGCGCCGAAACGTCGCTGTTCGGCGGGCTGAAACTGGCGGATGGCCGGATCGTCCTGCTCGGCCAGGGCAGCACGGTGCTGGTTTCGTCCGATGAAGGCCTGAGCTTCGGCATTGAGCGCATCGGCGGTCGTGACAGCCTGGTCAGCGCGGTCGAGATCGCGCCCGGCCGTCTGGTCGCGGGCGGTGAAAAGGGAATTTCGGAACTGACGCTGGGCCGCATCATGGCGGCCCTGGCCGGGGGACAGTGACATGGCGAAGACCCATTCCCACACGGCCGCGAGCACGCCGGGTCAGCGCCTGGTCGAGGCCTGTTCCAATCTTCTGCTGCGCCTGCGCTTCGTCGTTCTCGTGCTCGCCATCGGGATCACCGGCTTCCTGGGTTACGAGGCGCGCAACATCCAGCTCGATCCCGGCTTTCTGAAGCTGATCCCGAGCCAGCATCCCTTCATGCAGGACTTCATGAAGTACGCCACCATCTTCCCCGGTCACAACCGGGTGGTGCTGAACATGCACTGGAAGGGTGAGGGCGACATGTACAACAAGACCTTCATGACCGAGATGGAGAAACTGGCCAACGACGTCTTCTTCCTGCCCGACGTCGACCGCACCCGCGTAACGTCCCTGTTCTCGCCGACCGTCCGCTTCACCAAGGTGACCGAGGAAGGCTTCATCGGCGCGCCCATAATCCCCGAGACCTTCACCAAGACCGACGACCAGCTGGCGCAGGTGCGCCGCAACGTCGAGGACGCGGGCATCATCGGCCGCTACGTCGGCAACGACGGCCGCGACGCCATGATCATGTTCGAGGTGCAGGAATATTCCGGCGGCCAGCCGGTGCGGGTGAATTACTACGAACTGGCCCATCGCCTCGACGAGCTGCGCGCCAAATACGAGAATGCCGATATCGAGGTGAACGTCATCGGTTTCGTGATGATCGTCGGCGCCATGGTCGACGGTCTGCTGGGCGTGATCGCCTTCTTCGGCATTTCCTTCCTGATCACGACGGCGCTGCTCTATCTCTACTGCCGGTCGTGGAAGCTCACCGGCCTGTCGCTCGTCGTCGCCATGCTGCCGGTGATCTGGCTGGGCGGGCTGCTGCCCATGGTCGGCGCCGGCATCGATCCCATCTCGATCCTGGTGCCTTTCCTCATCTTCTCGATCGGCGTCTCCCACGCCGTGCAGATGACCAATGCCTGGAAACAGTCGGTGCTCGGCGGCGACAGTTCGATCCATGCCTCGCGCAAGGCGTTCCAGGCCCTGTTCGTGCCGGGCAGTCTCGCGCTCATCACCAATGGCCTCGGCTTCCTCGTCATCATGCGGATCCAGATCGACATCGTGCGCGAGCTGGGCATGACCGCCTCGATGGGCGTCATGCTGATGATCGTCACCAACAAGATGATCCTGCCTGTCCTTCTGTCGCTCATCTCGCTCGAGCCTTCGGCGCGCCGCCGCGCCCATGCGGTCGATGATGGCGAGGAGGTGCGGAAATCCTGGTGGGCGCTGTCGCTGCTGGCGACGCGCAAGCCCGCGGCGGTGGTCTTCGCCATTTCGGCCGCGCTGGCCGCGCTGTCGGCGGTCTATGCCCGCGACCTGAAGACCGGCGACGTCGGCCAGGGTGCGCCGGAACTCTGGCCGTCCGACCGCTACAATGTCGACAATGGCGCGATCCTGTCGCGTTACGACATCGGCACCGACATATTGACCGTGATCGTCGAAACGACGGGCTTCTCGGAAGCCTGCCTCGATCATTCGGTGATGGCGGCGGTCGATCGTTTCGATCTCTTCGCCCGCGGCATCCACGGCGTCCAGTCCGTGCTGTCGGTGCCCGCCATCGGCAAGATGGTGATCGCCGGCATGAACGAGGGCAATCCGCGCTGGGCCGGCCTGCCGCGCAGCTCGCAGGGGCTCGCGGTCGGCGGCTATGCCTATAACCCGGACATCGGCCTCAACACCGAGGGCTGCCGGGCGATGAAGGTCGACATCTTCCTGAAGAATCACGACGGCGCCCTGGTCGCCCATGTGGTCGAAGAGGTGAAGCGCTTCCTCGCCACCGAAAAGACCGATGGCGTTACCTTCCGTCTCGCCTTCGGCAATGTCGGCGTCGCCGCCGCGACCAACGAAGCGGTGGAGGAAGCGGAACTCGAGATGCTGCTTTCGATCTTCGGGGCGATCTCGCTGCTGTGCTTCCTCACTTTCCGCAGCGTGCAGGCGGTGATCTGCATCATCGTGCCGCTGACCATCGTCTCGATCTTCTGCAACGCCCTGATGGCGCGGCTCGGCATCGGGCTCAAGGTCTCGACCCTGCCGGTGATCGCGCTTGGCGTCGGTGTCGGCGTCGACTACGGCATCTATATCTACGAGCGACTGATCCACGAGATGCGCCACGAAGGCCGTCCCTTGCGCGAGGCCTTCTACGAGGCGATGAAGCAGCGCGGCACGGCGGCCCTGTTCACCGCCATCACCATGTCGGTCGGTGTCTTCACCTGGGCCTTCTCGGCGCTGAAGTTCCAGGCCGACATGGGCATCCTGCTGTCCTTCATGTTCCTGGTGAATGTCTTCGGGGCGATTTTTCTCCTCCCCGCGCTCGCTGCCTGGTTGTTGCCGGAGAAGGGCTTTGCCCGCCACCGGGCGGCCGAGGCGGTGGTCGACCGGGCCG
The DNA here is from genome assembly GCF_049306435.1 of Zavarzinia sp. Taxonomy (NCBI): domain Bacteria; kingdom Pseudomonadati; phylum Pseudomonadota; class Alphaproteobacteria; order Rhodospirillales; family Zavarziniaceae; genus Zavarzinia; species Zavarzinia sp. Next base: position 6,415 of record NZ_JBAQRT010000112.1, on the reverse strand, counting down.
TGGCGCCCAGTCGCTGACATCCGCCAAACCACTGAAATCAAAGATTGTTCGGGGCGCCTCGGCGCCCCGAATGCTGTCGGCAACAGGCCGTTTCCATACGGCAACAATCATAGTCCGCATGGACCATGCGGCCCCCGGGCTTTGGGGCGATGGTTCAACTCAAATTGGTGTGAAGCCAATGAACAGCGGAGGATAAAGCGTGAGCGACAAGTCGCCCATTCCCGTCGGAAAATTTCTGCAGCTCGCCTCCGGGTACAGGCTGCATTACCACGAAGTGGGCTCGCCCTCGGCCGATCGTCCCAGCATCCTGTGCCTGCACGGCTCGGGCCCCGGCGCCTCGGGTTACTCCAATTTCAAGGGCAACATGGCGGCCTTCGCCGCCGCCGGCTACCATGTGCTGGTGCCCGATTATCTCGGCTACGGCCTGTCCGACAAGCCCGAGACCATCGAATATTCGACCGATACCCATGTGCCGGTGATCAAGGAGCTGGTCGATGCCCGCGGCGTGACCCGTGTGGTTCCGATCGGCAATTCGCTGGGCGGCGCCATTTCGCTGCAGTTCACCCTGACCTATCCCGAGATCGTGCCGAAGCTGATCCTGATGGCCCCCGGCGGCCTGCAGGAGCCGCAGGAATATGCCTTCTCGATGCCCGGCGTGCTGCGCATGTTGCAGTTCATTTCCAGCCGGCCCTTCGCGATCGAGGATTTCCGCGACCTGCTCGGCCATCTGGTGTTCGACCCGAAGCACATCACCGACGAAGCGGTGGCGGAACGCTGGCCGGTCGCGCTCGAACAGCCGATCCCGGTCTATGCCAGCATGAAGGTCGGCGTCTACGCCGATCGCCTGCACGAGCTGAAATGTCCGGTGCTCGCCTTCTGGGGCACCCACGACAAATTCCTGCCGGTCGCCCATGCCTCGATCCTGGCGGAGCGCTGCCCGCAGGCCAAGGTGATCATCTCCAACCAGTGCGGGCACTGGGTGATGATCGAGGACGCGGACTATTTCAACGCGGAATGCCTGGGCTTCCTCGGACGACCCGGCCTCTAGGGCCGGGAAGTCGCCCCTGGGATGGGAATGATTTCGCGCTTCTGGTGCAAGTTCCCATGGGCGCCACCGCGGCCGCCGATTAAAATTCTGAACAAACGAGGCGGTGCCAAAGGCGCCGCCCGACAAGGCTAGGGGGACGTCATGGGGGCATGGTCGAGGCGCATCGGGCGCGGCAACCGAAAATCGGCGCTGCCATTCGTCGCCAGTGTCGGCATTGTTTCGGGCATCCTGGGGGCCGGCGGCTTCGCCCTCGCCGAGGTGATCGAATTCGACAATGGCGCGAGCCTGTCGGTCAACGTGACCACGGCCTATTCCGTCGGCGTCCGCGCCGAGGATCCCAGCCCCAAGTCCCGTGATCCCGAGACCGAATACGCTACGGTCTATTTGCTGCCGCAGATCCCGCTGCTGCCCACCCTGCAGGTCGGCACCGAGACACCCAAGGTCTATAATTTCGACGACCCGAATCGCAACTTCAAGCGTGGCGACCTGATCACCAACGCCTTCAGCGCCCTCGCCGAAGCCAATTTCAAATATGAGGATTTCGGCTTCAAGGTGAGTGGCAACGCTTTCTACGATTTCGTCTATCACAGCGGTAATTCGAACGACGAAGCCTATCCCAACGGCATCAACAAGTATGAAGGCCCGCCGGATGAATTCGTCGGTGGCACGCGCTATGCCAATGGCGGCCGCTTCCGCCTGCTCGACGCCTTCGCCTATGGCACTTTCGACATCGGCGAGACCAGCCTGTCGCTGCGCGTCGGCAATCAGGTGGTGGCCTGGGGCGAGAGCCTGTTCTTCGGCAATATTTCCTTCAGCCAGGGCGTCGCCGACGCGACCCGCGCCAACAGCCCGGCGGCCGAGGTTAAGGATATCCTGCTGCCGTCGCCGCAGGTCTCGATGAACTGGGGCGTGACCGACCGGCTGTCGCTGATCGGCTACTATCAGTTCGACTGGGAGAATACCCAGCTCGACGGCATCGGCTCCTACTTCAGCCGGGCCGATCTGGTCGGGCCGGGGGCGGAATTCGCCTATGGCTCGGTCAATCCCTTCCCCAGCGTCATTCAGCAATATGCCTCGGCCTGTACCTTGAGCGCGAGCATCCCGAACTGCGACAGCCTGGCCATTCCGCAGCAGATCGCCCAGCTCCTGTCCAACATCCTCAGCCAGAATGTGCTCGGCGTCGGCAATCCGGACGACCAGCGTTTCGACGTTCCCGTGATCGGCGAGAAGAAGCCGAACAATGCGGCGCAGTGGGGCATGGGCTTCACCTATCTGCTGACCGACGCGATCAACACCGGCTTCTACTTCGTCAAGTATCACGAGAAGAACCCGCTGCCGGTGCTCGAAATCTCGACCCCGCGCACCGATATCTTCCGCAAGGGCACCGTGATCGGCGCCGTCACCAGCACGCTGTGCACCCTGCTCGGCCAGGACTGCGGCGGCATGGAGGATCAGGTCACGCAAGGGGTCGACGATATCGTCGGCGCCGTCGCGCCGCTCTATCTGCCCTATTCCTCGACCATCACCTATTTCGACGATGTGAAGCTCTATGGCATGAGCGCCTCGACCTCGATCGGCGCGGTCAATTTCGGCTTCGACTTCGCCTATCGCCAGGATGCGCCCATGCTGGTCGATGGCCGGATCTCGGGCATCAAGGCGCCGCAGCCGGTGCGCGGTGACATCTGGCAGGCCAATCTGAACGCCCTCTACATCCTCGGCTCGTCGGATTACTGGGATTCGCTGACCCTGATCGGCGAGGTGAGCGTGAACCACGTGGTGCGCCACGATACGCTCTATCTCTACGACGCCGATGGCGCGCCGCTGCAGGACGGCAACGGCAACAATATCAACGAATTCAATGAATTGTCCGGCGATGAGACGTCCTGGGGCTTCCAGGGCCTGGCCGAATTCGCCTATACCGACATTTTCCCCGGCGGCTGGGACATGTTCATTCCCGTGACCTTCGGCGTTGCCTTCGGCAATCCGGCCTACAGCGGCTCGCTCGGCGCGCTGTCGGGCGCGGGCGACATGCGCGCCTCGCTCGGCGTCAAGCTGCGCTATCTGAACAACCTCGAAATGAGCATCGCCTACAACGCGTTCTTCGGCGATTACGACACGGTCGATCGTCCGCTGGTCGACCGCGACTATGCCATCGCGTCGGTCAAATACACGTTCTGAAAATAACGGGAGGAGACATCATGGATCGCAGAAGGTTCGTCGGGGGCGTCGGCGCCGCCGCGCTGCTGGCCGCCATGCCGAGGCTCGCCATGGCCAAGGCCGCGGCGGACGAGATCGCCAAGCTGGGCACGTCGCTGACCCCCCTGGGCGCGATCAAGGAAGGCAATGCCGATGGCTCCATCGCGCCCTGGTCCGGCAAGTGGCTGGGCACGCCGCCGGGCATTTCCTTCGCCGGCACCGGTACGCCGCTGGCCGACCCTTACGCCGCCGAGAAGCCGCTGTTCACCATCACGGCGCAGAATGTCGCGCAATATGCCGACAAACTGTCCGCCGGCCAGCAGGCGATGTTCAAGCGCTATCCCGATACCTTCAAGATGCACGTCTATCCGTGCCATCGCGATTTCCGCTACAGCGACTGGACCCACGAGCAGATCAAGCAGAACGCCCAGCTTTCGGCCCTGACCGCGAGCCAGGAAGGCATCACCAACGTGAAGGCGGGCGCCGCCTTCCCCTTCCCGAAATCGGGCATCGAGCAGATCTGGAACATCATCACGGCGACCAAGGCCTTCACCGAGACTGGCGACTATGACGAAGCCGTGGTCTATCCCGATGGCAACATCGCCTGGGGTGGTCAGAAGTGGGACATCTATGCCCCGCCCTATGATCCGAACACGCCGCGTATCGAAGGCGCGCCGCCGTCATCCTTCGTCTTCCGCGAAACGACCAAGCCGGAACGCGAGCGCGGCTCCATCGCCCTCGTCCAGGAAACCTGGGAATTCGACGCCAGCCCGACCATGGCCTATCAGTATGTGCCGGGCACCCGCCGCGTGAAGCAGGCGCCGGAAGTCGCCGGTGATTACCCGCTCGGGCCGGGTGGCTTCCACACCGTCGACGATACCCGCCTGTGGGCCCAGTCGCCCCGGCGCTATAATTGGGAACTCGTGGGCAAGAAGGAAATCTTCGTGCCCTACAACAACTACAAGGTCGAGGATCCGAATGCGTCCTACAAGGACATGCTCGGCAAGTCGCATCTGAACCCCGAGTTCATGCGCTGGGAACTGCACCGGGTCTGGGTGCTGAAGGCCAAGCTGAAGGAAGGCATTCGCCACGTCTATGCGGCGCGCACCATCTATGCCGACGAGGATAGCCATCTGCCCCTGCTGGCCGACATGTATGACGCGCGCGGCGACCTTTATCGTTTCGCGCTCAACACGGTCTCCTATGATTACGCGGCGCAGATCTTCATGACCCGGGTGTGCTGCTATCACGACCTGGTGTCCGGGGCCTATATGGCCGACCGCCTGACCAACGAGCTGAAGAACAAGCCGAAGTTCAACGTCGGCGGCCGCAAGCCGGGCGATTATACGCCGGCCGAACTCAAGCGCCGCGGCGTCTGACCTCAACGATCCGGCCGGCGGTGGCGACACCGCCGGTTTCATTGAAAGCTATCAGCGATGGACAAGACCACCATCGCGGCGCTGGGCCTGGAACTCCACCAGGCCCTCGTCGCGCGCAGGACAATCGCGCCGCTTTCCGGGCGGGGCCTCGATATCTCGATCGACGACGCCTATGGGATCCAGACCGAATTCCTCTCGCACCGCCTGTCGGCCGGCGACCGTGTGATCGGCAAGAAGATCGGCGTCACCTCGCGCCCGGTGCAGACCATGCTGGGCGTGACTCAGCCTGATTTCGGCATGTTGCTGGCCTCGATGGCGGTGCCGGAACGCGGCGACATCCCGATGTCGACCATGATTCAGCCCCGGGCGGAAGGCGAGATCGGCTTCGTGCTGAAGCGCGACCTGATGGGGCCGGGCGTGACCAATGCCGATGTGCTGCGCGCGACCGAAGGCGTCATGGCCTGTCTCGAAATCGTCGATTCCCGCATCCACGACTGGAAGATCGCGATAGCCGACACGGTGGCCGACAATGCCTCCTGCGGTGTCTTCGTGCTGGGCGACCGGCTGGTTGATCCGAACAGCCTCGATCTCGCCCTCGCCGGCATGATCATCGAGAAGAACGGCCGCATCGTCGGCACTGGCGCGGGCGCGGCGACGCTGGATTCGCCCGTCAACGCCATGGCCTGGCTGGCCAATACGCTGGGCGCGCGCGGCATTCCATTGAAGGCGGGCGAGGTGATCCTGTCCGGCTCCCTCGCCGCGCTCATCCCCGTGACGGCGGGGGATTCCATCCGGGTGGCGATCCAGGGGATCGGCACCTGCCACGCCAATTTCATCGCCTGAGGATAACGTCATGAGCGAGCAGGATTTCGCCGGGCGCGTCGCCCTCGTCACCGGCGGGGCTTCCGGTATCGGCCATGCCACGGTCGAGGGCTTCGTCGCCCGCGGCGGCCGGGCCGTGATCGCCGACATCAACGAGACCCTGGCGAAGGAGAGGGCCGCCGCCCTTGGCGACAAGGCGATCGCCGTCACCCTCGACGTCGCCAGCGAGCCGGCCTGGATCGCCGCGGTCGAGGCCACGAAAGCGGCTTTCGGCGGGCTCGACGTCGTCGTCAATGCCGCCGGCATTTCCTTCACCTCGAGCGTCGCCAATACCGAGATCGAGGATTGGCACCGCGTCATCGGCATCAACCAGACCGGCACCTTCCTCGGCTGCAAGCACGGGCTGCTGGCGATCGCCGAAACCGGGCGGGGCGGTGCCATCGTCAATATCTCGTCTGTTCAGGGCATTCATGCCCATGCCGCCAGCTTCGTCTACAACACGACGAAGGCTGCGGTGCGCATGATGTCGAAATCCGTCGCCCTGTCGGCCGCGCTGTTCCAGCCGCCCATTCGCTGCAACACGGTGCTGCCCGGCTATGTCGACACGCCGATCCTCGCCCCCGTCGCCGAGATGCTGGGCGGGCGCGAAAGACTGATCGCCGGCATGTCGAGGGACACGCCCATGGGCCGCCTCGTCCAGGCTAGCGAGATCGCCGACGCGATCCTGTTTCTTGCGTCCGAGCGCGCCTCGATGGTGACGGGCGCGGAAATCGTCGTCGACGGCGGCCTGACCTTGCCCATGCACATCACCTACACCGACGCGATGTAACGCCGGATATTCCCTCATTGTTCGCGAGGGTGAACGGAGAATTCGCCTTGGGCCACTTCCGGCTTTCGGGGGCGGGGCCTAGGGTTCAGGTCGGAGAAGCCGGGGCAGCCGGCGATAATGATAACCGGAGGAAGAGATGGA
>NZ_JBAQRT010000111.1:0-17226 GCF_049306435.1 Zavarzinia sp. | reverse complement strand
ATATTGTCGCGCACGCGGACATCGAGCGCGCCGCCGGTCAACGGCCCCCGGCCCCAGCGCGTCCAGTCGATGGCACCGCCGTCGACGACGAGGGAGGCGCGGGCCATCGGCCCCGTGCCACCCGCCGGCAGATCGGCGGATTTCGCAGCCTCCCGCGCCTCGACCGTTTCGTTGTCCCGCAGCCAGGCGGCGATCCAGTCGCGCGGGCAGGTCCAGAGGTCGAGGGCATCCGTGCCCAGCGGATCGTCCGCGCCATCGGGCCGGTCGTATTGCCAGAGGGCATCGACCAGGCTGTTGCAGCGATAGACCCGGGCAGGGTTTTTCAGGGTCCAGGCCAGGCAGTCGATGAAATCGTAAGGTCCGACCTCGAGCAGAGCCGCCTGATGCGGATCGAGGTCGAGATAAGGCATCGGCCCGTCACCGGCCCGGGCGGCATCGCCGGGATCGGCGACCATCGCCCGCAGATTGCGCGCCGCGCGGTTGAACAGGGTCAGCATGGGCGGGATGACGTAGAGATCGCCGCCCCAGTCCATGATGAACAGCAGGAGCGCGCCCTCGCCGCCCTCGCCGCGCGCGAACTGGAACGAGCCATCGCGGCGCGTCAGCACCCGCCCGGCCCCCAGGGCCAGCCGCTGCAGCATCAGATAGGCCAGGCCGAAAGCGATGACGGCGGGCCGCCCGGCCTTGGGATCGGGCACGGCGAAATGGTCGAAGACCTTGGGCCAGACACCCGTCTCGCCATTCCACAGGCGGTCCCGCGCGGCGTGATACTGCCGCTCCAGCTCATCGTGATGGTGCATCATGACGCCGCCTTTCGGCCGGCTTCGGTCAGCCGGACCCGCCGCATCTTCGGGCCGTAACGCTCGACGAGGCCTGCGGCAACGAGGCCGTTCCAGGTTGCGCGCATAACCGGCGAGATTTCACCCGCCGCCAGCACCGTGTTGCCATGGGTGCGGTCGAACAGGCCGTCACCGCCGTGATGGGCGAGCCAGCGCAGGGCGGTGATTTGCGTGCCGGTGATCATGCCCGGCCCCCGGCAGCGGCAAGGCCGCGCACGGTTTCGACCGGCAGGCGCAGCAGCCGGGCGGCGGCAGCGGCGCTCATGCCATCCGCGTCGCGCAGCAGGGCAGTGACGGCGCGGACGAGGTCCGGCGGCAGATCGGCGCGGGCGGGGCTGGCCATGTCAGCGGTCCCCCGCCAAGAAAAGATCGGCCGCTGCCATCGCCTCCCGCCTTCGCCGCGCGATGCCGGCGCGGCGCATCGGCTGGTCATAGGTGTTGTGACAGCGCTGGCACCACGCCTTCAGGTTCTCGTCGGCGCAGTTTTCCGGCTGGTGGTCGAGGTGCGCCACCGTCAGTACGACGCGGGACGATGTGACCGGATGCGGCTCCCCGTTGACGGCCCGGCAATTTGGAAAAGCCGGGGACCCCTCGCAGCGGCTCCCGGCGCGCTCGCGAATGCGACGGCTGATCGCTGGCCAGTCCTTCGGGTAGCGGGCGCGGTTTTCAGGGCGGATCGGCATGTCAGCAGCCCTCCCCGTCCGGATAGGTCGGCTGGAGCGAAAGACACACCTGCCGTCCCATTTCATTGAGATAAAAATAGGCGTGACGGCAGCCGAAATCCGCCGGCCTTGACCAGGCGATATGACAATGAGGACCGTCCATCAGGCCCCGCTCGACCAGCCGGACCAGATCGGGGTTCCCCTCACTGGTGAAGAAGTGATCCCTGTACCCGGCTTTCAGCCCGACGCCACCGAAGGCGTGGAGAAGACAATGGCGCTCCCGGTCGGACAGATCTTCCACCACGGGATGGCGGGCCGGCAGGATGACGTCGGCCCCAGCCGCGCGGCGCACGCTGATCATCCTCACGGCCCCGCGGAAACTGATATCCCAGGCGTCCTGAAGTGATCTTGCCTTGACGGCCCGGGCCGCGGAGGCTGTGCGCGCGAAAACGATATCGCTTCCGTCCAGTCCAAGAACCTGAACGGTCCACGCCTTGCGCCGCCGCGTCCCTTTTGGGTTGGAAGCCGGCATGTCAGCGGCCCTCCCCGGCGCGGGCGTAGAGTTCGCCCCACAGGCGGGTCAGGGGCGCGAGAGCCTCTTCCAGCTCGCGCAGGGCCTCGGCCGCCTCGGCCGGGGTCAGGCGACCGTCGGCGAGGGCGGCGAGCTGGACCCGGACGAAGTCGCCGAATTCGGCGGCGGCGGCGCCCGTCAGGCGGTGCAGGCCGCTATCGCCCTCGTCCCGGCCGGACGGCAGGAACAGCCCCCCGGCGAGCAGGGCGAAATGCTCGGCCAGCGCGGTGGCGCCGGCAACGCACAGGGCCTCGATCCCTTCGGCGTTGATGCGGCGGCGCTCGTCGGGATCGGTCAGGGCATAGACGCGGGTCTGCGACAGCCCCAGCACCGCCATGGCCGACCGCACACCGCCCACCTCGTGGATCGCCCGCGCCGTCGCCTCGGCGATCGAGCCCGGCTCGCGGCGCTTCAGGCCGACCGATGAACGGGAACCGGCGGGGGCACTTTCCCTCTGCCGCAATGCAGCAAGCGGATGCATGGTCACGCTCATGAGCCCGTACCCCTTTCCAGCGCCACACCCGAAACCGCTTCCGGCCCGGCGGCATCGACCATCGGCGACACCAGCCCTACCCGGGCGTCGAGAACGCGCTGCCAGGTCCGCATGTTCGGCAGGGCTTCGCCCCGCTTCCATCGCTGCCATTGGCTTTGGTGAATTTCCGCCGCGCGGCAGAGGGCGGCGACCGACGTGCCCCGACTGCGCAGAGCAACCTCGATCGCGTCAATTTCGGCTCGAATATCCATGCGGGCAGCGTATGCGCTTTTTCCCGCATTCGCAAGAGGGCGATATCACATCGCCTTCGCATCTGATTTGGGGCAATTTTTCGCGATGACCGACAAGAGCGACCCGACCATCAACTATGTACGGACGATCCTTGCAAGAACGGGTCTGACCGCGACCGAATTGGCGCGGAAAGCCGGCCTGTCGCCCTCGACTCTCAATAAGAAGCTCTCGGGCGCCGAGGCGGCGAGCCTTTCGTTGCGAACGCTGATGAAACTTTCGGAGGTATCGGGCATCCCGGTGCCGGCGAGCATACTCGTGTCCGAGCAGATGGAGCGGGAGGCGCGCCACATTCTGCAGATGCCGCCGAACATCGACATGGCCGCTCGCAATCACTTGCCGCCGACACAGGATATGTCGAAAGATATCCCGGTCATGGGATCCGTCATCGGCGGCGTGGGTGGAGATTTTTCGATGAATGGCGATATCGTCGACCGGGTGCGGCGCCCCCCGGCACTGGCCAACGCCAGCGATGCCTTCGCCGTTTTCGTCACCGGCGATTCCATGGAACCCCGCTACGAGGCGGGAGATCTGGTCTTTCTGCACCCCCACCGACCGGTAGGACCCGGCGATGATGTTGTTGTCGAATGCTTTGGCGATCACGACGGGGAGGGCGGCCCCTGCTATCTCAAGCGGCTCGTCAGACGATCAGCCGACAAGGTACAGTTGCGGCAGTTCAACCCGCCGGACGATGAAATCGTCATCCCCTATACGCGCATCCGGAGGATATACCGGGTGCTGCGGCCGAACGAACTTTACGGCTTCTGACCGCTCGGCCTTACCAATAACTCGTCGACCTGTTTTTCCAACTCCGATTTCGGTCGAGGGCGCGGCGATCCGTGGGCGCCCCAATGGCAAGCCGTTGCGAGGGGCTTGACCGCCTCCGCAAGACCGCCTATCGCGAAGGTCAGATCGACTGCCCCGCTCGAAAACGGTACGGCGCGGACAAACAAATTCTCGCGCCCGAACAGGCCCTGAATGAAGGGCACGGCCTGACCGCCGGTCCATAGACCAAGGGCTTCATGATCGGTCGAGGCCCGCATCGAGATCCGTCGGGCGCGCTCGGCATCCACGCGCACGGTGACATCGCCGAAGCCCTGAATATCCGCCATGAAGAGCCCGCCGAAATTCAGCCATAGAGAGGTGACGTTCTCCCGGCAGGCCAGGTGCAACGCGGGCCGGACAGGGCGCCCGAACCGATCCGCGATTTCCGCGTCGGACGCGACAGAGAGATAGACATTCCGGCTGTCGTCGATGGGCGACACCTCGGTCACGACCCGCCAATGGCCCGCGCCCTCCCCAGCTAAAGAGCAAGTCGCCGCCGCCACGACCTCGAGCGCGGCGATACCGGCCAACAGCAGATTCCGCATCGCTCCACCCCTATCCCAGCGCCACAGGCCGCAACCATCACGATCATAGCGGCAGATCGCAGCCCCGGCGAGGCGGGATCGCCCGCACCAAATCCGGCTGTGCGCTTTTTCCCGCTTGCAATGTGCGCTTCTTCGCGCATTAATGTGCGGGAGAAATCGGGATGAGACAAACGATGAGCAATGCCGCCGACATCCAGCCGACACCCGGCCCCAGCATGTTCAAGACCTGGCAGGAACGGCCCGGCCGCTGGTCGGTCTACCTCGCCGACCCGAAGCGACCCTACGACATCAACGCCGCACTCTGGGATACCCCGGTCGGCACGCTCGAGGCGGCGACCGGCCTTGCCGCCGCTCTCGACATGCTGGCGCAAATCCAGCGCGGCGGCGGCGAAGACGGCATGGATCGCCGGATGCTGCTGCTCGATGCCGACGGCCGCCTGATCCCCGATGCCTACCCGGGCGAGCGGCTGACCTACATCGTGGCCAAGGCCCTCGGCGCGGCCAGCAAGGTGCAGGTGGCGGCATGAGCGCGACCGAGGACATCCCCGCCGTCGTCGCCGACGAGGCCGAATACGCCATCGTCGAGATCATGGGCCACCGCCGCCACTTCGGCCGCATCGCCGATGTCGAGCGTTTCGGCGGGCGGTTCCTGCGCATCGACGTGCCGATGGCCGGCGGTTTCGACACCGGCTGGATCAGCCATTTCTACGGCGGCGCCGCGATCTTCTCGATCACGTCGACCGACCGCGAGACGGTCGAGGCCCACAACCGGCCTTACGCGGCGCCCGGCCGCTTTCTGCCGCCCGCGCAAGCCGAGGGCGAGGGCGACACCACCTCCGACGAAGGGGAGTTCTGACATGGCGAGCACCAGCGTCTTTTGTGGCCGGATGCCGGACGGCACCGCGATTTTCGGCACCTGCCCCGAGACCCCGGCGCCCGAGCGCCGCCCCCTGGCCCAGCGCATGGCCGACACCCTGATCGAGGCTTACGACGCAAGGGGCAATGCCACCCGCGACGATCTCGCCCGCGCCGGCTTCACGGCCGATGAGGTCGACGAACACGGCCGCCGCGCCACCGGCATCCTGCGCCGCCGCCTGAACGGCCGCCGCCAGATCGTGGGGGCGTAAGCATGGACGAGACCGTCGACAACGCCATGCTCGACCTCGCCCGGGCGAGGATCGAGAAAGCCTTTGAACTGTGGGGCCGGGATATCGCGGCCAATCCGGGCGACTTCCTTTGCCACGAAGAAGCCGACCAGATGTCGGTCGAGATCCGCGCCCGGAAGGATGCCGAAGCGCTGCTGCGCTATCTCCAGCTGGTCGATGAGGCGGAGGACGGTGGCGACAAGCTCCAGACCGCGGCGAGCCTGCACAATCAGCAGGCCCGCGAGATCGTCGCACGGATGATCCGGACGGCCGTCGATCACGGCGGAACGACGGCTGACATTCTGGTGCTCGCGGAATCTGTTCTGACCGGCATCGTCATCTTCGCGATGCGGGACAACCCGGCCGGCTCCGAACTCCTTCTGTTGGCGATCGCCAACGGCGCCCGCGCGCGCCTGGCAGAAATTCGCGCCGGCGGGATGGAAAAGTAATCATGACCGTTACCTTCCGCCGTTACGCCCCCGGCGCCCGCGTGCTGATCGACCATCTGACGGCGCCCTATGTCGTGCTGGCGGCGCGGGCGACGGCCTGCGCCGGCTGGCAGCACGAGGTCGCGCCGCTGTCGGGCGGGCTGCACCAGTGGGTGTTCGGCGAGCGGCTGACCCTGATCGACGGGCCCCTGCCGGTGACCCATCTGCACCCCGGCCCCGGCCCGACGCCGGGCTTCGTGCCCCGGGTGATCGAAGGGGGCCGGCCGTGACCCTTGGCGATGCCCTGCGCCAGGGCTGGCCCGACCTTGTCATCGGCGTGCTGGTCGGGTTGGCGGTGGCCGGCCTGGTCGCCGCCGTCACCATCGGCTTCGTGCCGTGACCCGCGAGGAAGAGGTCATCCGGGCCTATGTCGCCCGCTATCGCCGCCTGTTCGAGGAGCGGAAGGGGATCAGCGACGACCTTTCCGCCCTCGACAAGGAAGCGAAGGCCGAAGGCCTCGACCCGAAGATGCTGCGGGCGACGGTCAAGGCCCTCGAGGTCGAGGCCGCGGCACGCGACCGGATCGACCAGACCTTCACCGCCTATCTCGCCGCCGCCGGCGGCACAACGGCGCCCGATGGCGCGACCGAGGGAGACCTGTTGTGAGCGACCCCGCCTATGAAATCCAGAGCGTCGACCGGCTGATCGCCACGATCAATCAGGGCGACGATTGCGCCGACGCGACCGCCGATTATCGCCGGGTGATGGAGACCCTGGCGAAATTCGTCGAGGACTATGGCGGCAAGCACAAGGCCCAGATGGTGATCAAGATCGGCTTCGTCGCCGACAACAAGGGCATCGACGTCGAGGTCGAGACCACGACGAAGGTGCCGAAGCGCCCGATCACCAAGGAGCGCTTCTTCCTGACCGATCGCAACGTTCTGACCCTGCGCGATCCCGCGAGGGACACGATGTTCCCCAATGTCGACCTCGGCCGGGCGCCGGGCCGGCGCGGCGAGTAACCCCATCATCCCCAGCCGAGGAAGGCACCATGAGCACCGAACCGACATCCATTCCCAGCGGCATCGAGGCCGTGATCAAGACCATGCGCGAACTCGACAAGCCGAGCGTGCTGGACCATCCGGCCTTCGATCTCGATCCCGATCTGGACGTGGCGTGGACCACGCCCGCGCTGCTCGCCCTGCCCAAGGGCACGGAGATGCGGGACGCAACGCCCATCCTGCACAAGCTGCTGACCGACAATCTGCACGCCCCGCGTTTCCTGCGGGAAGCGGCGAAGCTGACGTCGGTCACCAGTTTCATCGGCTATACCCTGCGCTTTCGCGACGAGCATTCGGCGATTTTCGTCGAGGACACGCCCGCCGCGCCTCAGCTCAAGGTGATCATCGATTATCACCGGCCGGCCTCGCCCGAAATCGGCGAGCCGTCGGGTGATTCCGGCGAGGTCCAGAGCTGGTTCAAACCCCGGCCCCGGCACGGCCGCCATACCGGGACCTACGGCTTCCCCCTGTCGGAACAGATCAACGAGTGGAAGAAGGTCAGCGGGGCGAAGCTGACCCAGTCCGAATTCGCGACCTTCCTGCAGGATCGCCGCTTCGATATCGCCAATCCCCCGCTCGACTGGATGCAGATGGAGCGCAAGGATCTCGACCTCATCCTGCGGCTGCTGAACCTCGCCGACGACCGGGGCGAGGTCGACGACGGCGCCTCGACCGTCGAGGATAGCGAGGATGGCGACGAGCGTTACATTCCCCGCTCCGCGCTCTACAAGCTGCGGAAGCTGCGCTTCGCTTCGGCCGACCGGGTGGTGCAGCTGGCGCAGTCGATCGAGGTGACGGTCGACGGCAAGGCGAAGTCCGGCTTCAACCCCCGTACCGGCGAGCGCCAGCTCGAATTCGAGGAAGAGCACACGACGAGCAGCAAGGGCCGCCGCGTCACCGTGCCGGAATTCTTCCTGGTCGAGGTGCCGCTGTTCGAGGGTGAACGGCCCCGCCTGATCCCGGTGCGCCTGCAGTACCGCGTCAGCGGCGGCACGGTGGTCTGGATTCCGACCCTGATCGAGTGGAAGCGGGTGATCCGCCTCGCCGTCGCCGATGTCGCGGCACAGGTGGGCGATGCGACCGGCCTGCCGGTCCTCTTCGGCAACCCGGCGCCGGTGTAATCGATCATGTGGCGCCGCCTCCTTCACACCATCGCCGGCCGCCTGCGGCTGAAGACCGTGTTCGCCGAAAGCGATGACCCGGGCGTGGAAACCCCGCTGTTCGAGCGCTATCTCCTGCCCGTCCGGCCCTGGGGCGGCGCCGCCTATCTGCATCATTACCTGCGCTCGGATCCCGACCGCGGCGTGCACGATCATCCCTGGGGCTGGGCCATCGCCATCCCCCTCGCCGGCGGTTACGTCGAGGAGCGGCTGACGGGCTTCGATGTCCGGGGTCCGGTCACGAGGATGATCCGGCGCCGGCCCTTCCTGCCCTACGTCATGACCGGGCGGGATTTTCACCGTCTGCACCTGGTCGAGGGCCGGACGAGCTGGAGCCTGTTCATCCACGGCCGGCGCATGAAGCTCTGGGGCTTCCTGCGGGCCTGGGTTCCGTTCGGTTACGGCCGTCGGACCACGGGCTATTTCCCCTATCGCGATGAAATCAATGCCGGCGACGAGTGGTGGGGCGCCGCCCTGCCCGGCCGGCTGCAGGAAAGGGCCGCGCCATGATCGAAGACCTGATCGACCACTCCGATCCGGAAACCCGGGTTTCCGCGATCGACGAGATTTCCAAGCTCGCGCCGCAGGTGCCGCGCGATCTGATCGCCGCCGCCGTGGGCGGGGATATCCCCGCCGCGCTCGCGGCGGTGGAGGCGGTATTTCCCGGCCACCATCTTATCCTCGGCAAGGGACGCTATGAGCCCGAGGATACGCTTTACGGGGCTTCGATCTGGCCGACGACGAAGCCACCGGGCAGGAAGCAGATATGCCGATCGGCAGCGGCGAGGTGGATTCCGGTTTCGCGGAAGCGCTCATGGCCGCGCTCCACAACGCCTTGATCGGCGCGGTGGACGGCGCCCCGCCGGAAATCGAGCCGATGGCGCCGCCCGCCGGCGAACAGGACCAGCCCTATCTGGTCAGGCACCAGATCGCGGGCAAGGTCGGCCTGGCGGCGCTGCGCTGCGCCCTGCCCGATGGCGAAGACACGATGGACATCCTGCAGGCGGCGGCCCTGCTGGTCGCCGAGGTCCTGACGAACGCCATGAAGCCGGAACACGCGGATGCCTGCATCGCGGAATTCGAGCAGGCGGTGCGCTCCCAGGTCTCTTTGCGGCTGATCGCCGACGTCGCGGGGCACGCGTGATGAATACCGCCCCGCAGCGCCCGACGGCCGAGGAGTGGCGCGCCGCCGCACGGAAGTGGCTTGGCTGGGTCCGTGACCATGACGCCGCCATCGCCGCGAACGACACCCGCAGTTTCGGCGCGATCAGCCGCGCCGTCTGGGACGCCCGCGACGAGTTGAACAACCTCGACGCCCGCGAAAGGGCCGCCGACGCGGCCGAAGGCAAGGGAGACCCGACATGAGCGATCCGGTCACGATTGATTTTTGCCGCTGCCCGCTATGCGGGCGTGAAGTTGAGGCCGATTTCTACAACATCGCACGCGATACTTTCGGCGCCGTGAGTTGCGATCACTGTAGCCTGGAATTGACAGGCAATCTGAACGAGAGTCCAACCGACCTTGCGCGACGCTGGAACCGTTTGCATCCCCCCTCTGGCCCCACCAACCTCAGCTTCGACCTGCTGCGCCGGGCCAATCTGGCCCGCCTGCCGACCTTTCGCAACAGGCTGGGGCAGCCCGCGCATAGCGAAGCCGACGGCTCCGACTGGTCGGATGCGGAATGGCTGCAGGCGGTCACCGGTGAGCTGGGCGAACTCGCCAACGAGATGAAGAAGCGATTGCGCGGGGATTACGTCGACCTGCCGGCGGCGGAAGTCCGTCAGCGCCTGGCGGATGAACTGGCCGATGTCCAGACCTATCTCGACATCCTCGCCTTCCGGCTGGGTGTCGACCTCGGCGCCGCGACGGTCGAGAAATTCAACGCGGTTTCGACCCGGGTCGGCAGTCCGGTGCGGATCATCGCCGACAGCATCCGGATCGAGACTGCCCCGGCCGGGGAGGCACGCTGACATGGCCGGCAGCGTCAACAAGGTGATCCTGGTCGGCAATCTGGGCCGCGATCCGGAATGCCGCAACAGCCAGGGCGGCGAGCTGATCGTCAACCTGTCGCTCGCGACGTCCGAGACCTGGAAGGACAAGGTCAGCGGGGAGCGGAGGGAACGCACCGAGTGGCACCGCGTGGTCATCTTCAACGAGGGCCTTGCGAAGGTCGCCCGCGATTACCTGCGGAAGGGCAGCAAGATCTACCTCGAAGGCGCGCTGCAGACCCGCAAGTGGACCGACCAGCAGGGGCAGGAGCGCTATTCGACCGAAATCGTCCTGCAGAAGTTCCGGGGCGAGCTGACGATCCTCGACAGCAGGCCCGGCGATGACGCCGGACGCCCGACCCCGCCCCCGATGGCGAACAGCCCGGCCGGCGGCCAGGGCGGTGCGGGCCGGGGCTACGACCTCGACGATGAAATTCCGTTCTAGGGGAGCGCAGATGGCAACCATGCGCATTCGCGCCGGCGATCACGTCCGGCATCGACCCAGCGATGAAATCTGGGTTGTCGCCTTCGCGGACTATGACACCGGGGATATCGCGTGGTGCGGATGGCCCGAAGGCCTCGCCCGCATCGCCGACTGCGATCGGATCAAGGCCGCCAGTGACGATGAGCACGCCCAGATCGTGGCGCAGATCATCCTGAGTGGCGGGATGCGCGCCGCCAGTGTCAAGAGGCTCTACCTCAAGGGGCAAGACATCGACTTCTCGAAGGTCGCCGGTCATGCACGGTAAGGCGCCCGTTCCCGGCAGCTGGTCGCTCGACCAGCGGATGACCGTCGTCCTCTTCGCCGGCATGGGCGGCGCCTGCGACGGGCTGGAGGCGGCAGGGTTTCCGGTGCATCTGGCGATCAATCACGACGCGGTCGCCATCGCCGCCCATCAGGCGCGGCACCCGCACACGCGGCACCTGCAATCCGATGTCTTCGAGGTCTGCCCGCGCGCCGCGACCGGGGGCCGGCCGGTGCGCATCCTGTGGGCATCGCCCGATTGCCGGCATTTCAGCCGGGCCAAGGGCGGCGCGCCCGTATCGCGCCGCGTGCGGTCCCTGCCCTGGGTGGTGCCGCGCTGGGCCGGGACGGTAACGCCAGAGGTCATCTTCACGGAAAATGTGCCGGAGATCACCACCTGGGGGCCGCTGATCGCCCGGCGCGATGCCGCCACCGGCCGGGTGATCCGGCTCGACGGCAGCATCGCCGCGCCGGGGGAGCGGGTGCCGCTGGCCGAACAGCAGCTGGTTCCCAACCCGAAGCGCCGGGGCACGACCTTCCGCGCCTGGCTGCGGCACCTGCAGGGCCTGGGCTACACGGTCGAATTTCGCGAGGAAATCTGCGCCGATCATGGCATTCCGACGATCCGCAAGCGGTTCTGGGCGGTGATGACCCTGAAGGGCGCGCCCCGCTGGCCCGAGCGCACCCATGCCCCGCGCGACAAGGCGCGCGCCCTGAAACGCCGGCCCTGGGTGGGCGCGCACACCTGCATCGATTGGTCGATCCCCTGCCCGTCGATCTTCACCCGGCCGAAGGCACTGGCCGATGCCACCCATCGGCGGATCGCGACCGGCGTCATGCGCCATGTCGTGAAGGCGACTAAACCCTTTATGATCCCGGTCACCCACGCGGGCGGCCCCGGCCGGATCTACGACCTCGCCGATCCCCTGCGGACTGTGACGACGGCCAATCGCGGGGAATTCGCGCTGGTGACCGCGACAGCCGTCGGCGGGGCGTTTGTCGGTTGCGGTGGGCGGGCGGGGCAATCCCCACCGCGCGGCCTCAACGAGCCGATGGGCGTTACAACCACCAAGGCGGATCGCTGCCTGGTCACGGCCACCATGGTGCAGACCGGCTATGGCGAGCGTGAAGGACAGGCGCCCCGCGCCCTCGATATCGAGGCGCCGATCGGCACGATGGTCGGCAGCGGGAAATACGCCCTGGTCGCCGCCTTCATCGCCCAGCACAACACGGGCGTCGTCGGGCGGGCGGTCGAAGACCCGATGTCGACAACGACGACGGCCGCGACGCAGAAGGCCGTCGTCGCCTGCAGCCTGACTACGCTGCGCGGAACGTCGAAGGCTGGCCGCGATATCGCGGACCCCATGCCGGGCCTGACCGCCGGCGGCACCCATGTCGCGCTCTGCGCCGCCTTCCTCGCCCAATATTACAGCGCGGGCGAGAGCAGCCGCGCGGCCGAGGAGCCGCTGGGCACGGTGACCACGAAACAGCGCCATGCCGCCGTGACCGTGAGCATCCGGGGCGAGGATTACACCCTGTCGGATATCGGCATGAGGATGCTGGAGCCGGAGGAATGTGCCCGCGCCCATGGCTTCGACCCCGCCAGCCTTGCCCTGCCGATCGGCATCCGCGACAGGAAGGGCGCGTGGGTCACCCGCAAGCTGACCAAGACCGAGAAATACCACCTCGTCGGCAACAGCGTGCCGCCCGAAATGGCCAGGCGCCTCGCCCTCGCCAATGTCCGCGAGGCCCTGGCCATGGGGGCGGCGGAATGATCCCGGTTTACCGCGCCGAAGGCGCAGATATCACGGAGGGCCTGCGGCAGGGGCCGGGCATCCTGTCATGGGCGCGGTCGCTGGAGGCCGTCGACCGCCTGTCCGCCTTGCTGCCCCCCCATGCCGCCGGCGGCTTTCGCGACCGGGCAGGCGCCGCCCTGCGCGATCTGCCGGAGGCGACCGAAGGCAAGTGCTGGAGTTGCTATGGCGTCGGCTGCCTGGCCTGCGGCTGGGAGGGGTTTCGCACCATCAACCAATATCTCCATGGCCCCGATCCGCTCGATGCGGATGCCGTCGCCGACATCCTGACCGCCATTTTCGAGGAGCATGTGACGCGATGATCACCATCGACAAGTCGACCTTCCTGCCGGCCCTGACCGCGGCGGCGCAGGTCGTCCACGCCAAGAACACCATCCCCATCCTCGCGAATATCCTGCTCGAGGCGCGCGACAGCCGTCTGCGCCTGACCGGCAACTGCCTCGATTTCGCGGTGGTGACCGAGATCGCGGCCGATGTCAGCGAGACCATCGCTCTGACCCTGCCGGCCGATGCCATGGTGGCAGCGGCGAAGAAGGTCGAGGATGGCGGACAGATCACGATCGACGGACCCGGCCAGGGCGGGCGCGTGACCTTTCGCGCCGGACGCGCCCGCTACCAGCTCGCGACCCTGCCGGCGGAGGATTTTCCGATGCCGGCCCCGACCAAGGCTTCGGCCCTGCGCTTCGAGGTTCCGGGCCGGATGCTGGCCCGCGCCATCGCGGTGACCGAACGATCGGTCTCGACCGAGGAGACGCGCTATTACCTGAACGGCGCCTTCATCCATGCGGATGGCGAGCACCTGACCTTTGTTACGACCGACGGTCACCGCCTGTCGCGGCATCGGATGCCGCTGCCGATCGGCGCCGGCGGCATGGCGGGGCTGATCCTTCCCATGGGCGCCTTCCGCGCCATCACCTCGATCTGCACTGCCGCCGGGGATTCCCCGGTCACGATCACGACCGACGAAAGCCGGCTTTCCGCCAGCTTCGGCGATACGACCTTCGTCACCAAGCTGATCGACGGCACCTATCCGGACTATACGCGGGTGATCCCGGACAAGCCTCCCGCCCGCGTCGAGATCGACGGCGCGGTCTTGCGCGACGCGGTCGAGCGGATGCTGATCGCCAGCGACCTCGATGCAGGCGGCAAGGCGCGCGCCATCGCCTTCGGCGCCGACGGCGGCGTCATGACCCTGCGGGCCGGGACTGTCGGGGGCGAGCGATCCGGCGACATCGAAATCACCTGCGGCATGCTGGATGCCGCGCCCTGGTCGAGCGGCTTCAATGGCCGCTATGTCCTCGACCTGGTGGCTGCGACCGGCGCGTCGAGCCTGGCGATCCATCAGGATGATGTCCTCGCCCCCGCGAGGATCGAGCCGCGCGACGATCCGGCGACCATCCACGTCCTGATGCCGATGCGGATTTGAGGAGGCGGAGATGACGGAAATGACCGATATTCCAAAGGCTGCAATTGAGGCTGCTATGAAAGTGCAGCATCCCGGAATTGGCGGGGATGGTCATCGCAATTATATTACAGCTGTTATAGAAGCGGCCGGGCAGGAGGCGATGCGCGAAGCAGCGGCAAATGCCGCGTGCTGGGGGTGCCGCGAGGGGCGCCCACTGCGCTTCTTCGGCGAGGGGAAGTTCGGATTCTGGACGCATGATGCAGGAGGTGAAATCCCTGATGCTTATGTGGCCTTCAGCGCGGCATCTCGGCATCGGTGCATGTCGGTCGATATCCGCTCCCTGCCCCCTGTCCCGGCGCCGATCCGGCACCAGACCCACTGCCACATCAAGCGCGGGTCGACCTATACGGTCGAGCGACAGGGCGCCGAGGTCCAGACCAGCCGCCCCATCGTCGAGGGCGACATGATCACTGTCTATGTCGGGACCGACGGCAAGGCGTGGGCGCGGCTCGACGAGGAATTCAACGACGGCCGCTTCGAGGTCATCGAGGCACCAATCCCCGACCGGCCGGAGATCGACAAGGCCGAATTCGGCGAGCGGTTCACCGCCCGGATGGTCGACCGGATCGGCCCGACCTTCGATGACGGCACATCGGTCGCCGACTATGCCCGCCAGATCGCGCCATCGGCATGGGACGCCGACTGGCAGCGCGATGCCGGCCCCGAGGCCTGCGCCGACGTCAACATCGAATATATGTGCGAGGGGTGACGCCATGACCACCATGTCAGGGGAAGCATCGCTCCGCCTGGGTCCGTCCCTCGCGCTCGGCAGCCAGGTAGTCGCCTTCCCAGGGCGCGCCCCGAAGGTATTTGCGATAGGTCGTGGCGAGGCCCGCCTCGAGCTGGGCGCGACCGAGATCGCGGCCATCGACCGCGCAGCGCGCGACGGTGCGGCCGTGCCGATCCATGTCGATCTTCTGGCAAGTCACCTCCCGGCCGAGGGCGATGTCGTCGAGCAGGCTCCGCGCCGCGCCCCAGCACGCCTGCCCACGTTCCGGCGTGTCGATGCCGTGCAGGCGCACGGTGACATCGCCGACGATCAGCGTGTCGCCATCAATCGGGTAGCCCTTGCCGGCGAAGACATCGTCGGCCAGGGCCGGCGGCGCCGCCGCGACCAGCAGCGCGAATATGATCGGGACGCTCTTCATGCGGGCATGATGGCCGATCGAAGGTCGGCGGCAAAGGGGGAGAGATGGTCGCCCGCCTGAAGGATCTGTCCCAATTGCCCGGCTGGCCCCGCATGCTGTCGCGGGATCAGGCCGCCGCCTATGTCGGGGTCTCGACCGGTACATTCGCCCGCGAGGTCGGCGCCGGCTTCTGGCCGGCGCCGCTCGAGCGCGGGCGCCGCCAGACCTGGGACCGCGCCGCCATCGACCGGCTTCTCGACCAGCGGGCCGGACTGACGCAGGATGGCCCCGCGGCAAGCGGCGGAGACGGGTCATGGGACGATGTGGTATGACGGTGGGGCTGCCCTATATCGACCGTTTCGTCGATCGCTATGGCCATGAACGGCTCTACTTCAGGCGGCCCGGCGGAAAACGCATCGCCTTGCCGCCTCGGGGCGACCCGGGATTCCTCGCCGCCTATCAGCGGGCGGCGGACGCGGCCGGCAAGGCCGAGCCGAAGAAACCGCCCACACGCGGCACGCCGGGCACCGTCTCCCGCCTTGTCTTCGACTATTACCTGAGCCCTGATTTCCTGCACCTGAAGGCTTCGACCCAGGGCGTCCGGCGCCGCGTGCTCGACGCTTTTTCGCAGGAACACGGCCACCGCACCGTCGCCGGCCTGACCCGCGACAAGATCGAGATCATCGCGGGCAAGCGATCGGAGACGCCGGCAGCGGCCAACAACCTCGTCAAGGTGCTGCGCACGCTGCTGGCCTTCGCGATCAAGCATCGCCTGCGACAGGACAATCCCGCGGCCGGCATCCAGCGCTTCAGCGAAGGCACGCATCACACCTGGACTGAAGGCGAGATCAAGCAGTTCGAGGAGCGATGGCCGATCGGCACGCGCGAAAGGACGGCTTTCGCGCTGCATCTCTATACTGGACAGCGCCGCGGCGATGTCTGCCGCATGACCTGGCGCGACTATGACCGCGCCAAAGGCATCATCAGCGTGACGCAGGAAAAGACCGGGGTGGAGCTGGAAATCGCCGTGCATCGGGACCTGCGCAGCACCCTCGACGCCTGGCGCCAGACCGACGTGATGATCCTCACGACCTCTTTCGGCAAGGCCTTCGCCGTCGCCGGTTATGGCAACTGGATGGCCGACGCCATCGCCAAGGCCGGCTTGCCGGATCGCTGCGTCCTGCACGGCCTGCGCAAGGCCGCCGCGAGACGCCTGGCGGATGCCGGCTGTACCACGCATCAGATCCAGTCGATCACCGGTCACAAGAGCCTCGCCGAAGTCCAGCGCTACACCGTCGCCGCCGAACAGCGCCGCCTCGCCCGGGCCGCCATCGACCTGCAGGAACAAAGCGGGAGCAAAGATTCCCAACCCATTTCCAAAGTTGGGAAAATAGCGTCGAAAACATCTGCGAAATCAAATACTTAGAAAATGGATGGTGTCCCCGGCGGGATTCGAACCCACGGCCCCAGGATTAGGAATCCTGTGCTCTATCCTGCTGAGCTACGGAGACACGCGGGCAGTTTTAGCGGCGCGGGGACAGACTGTCAAAGGCCGAAGGCGTTGCCGGACAGGACTTCGCCGAACTGGCCGAGGCGATTGCTGTGGCAGCGGTCCGATGAATTATACGGGCATTCGCCATAGTAGAAGGCCAGCTTCCTGTCGACGTCCTGTACCCGGAAGCAATCCCTGGCGCCGAGGTCGATGATCTTTTCGAATTTCAGGCACATGCGACCATTCTCGAGGCTCCAGACGCCCCGCTCGGTCACGACCTTTTCCTCCATCGTGCCCTTCTTGCCGATCGCCTTGTAATAGATGCGGGCGGTCACCGTGCCGTCCGGCTTTACATAGGCCTGCCAGGTCACGTCGAAGCGGCCGGCGGCACCGTCGCGGCTACCCATCTGGCCCGACAGCGTGTTGCCGATCAGGCGGTTGCGCAAATCCTCGGTGCCGACATCCTTGCCCCGCGCCACGCGCGGCACGCCATTGCCGACAACGCCGCCATCGCCCGCGACCTCGCCCGAGGCGGCATTGGCGTCGGCGGCGCCGACCGCGGTGCCGCGCCCCTCGCC
>NZ_JBAQRT010000110.1:0-7581 GCF_049306435.1 Zavarzinia sp. | reverse complement strand
GTCCGGCCCCATGCGCGTCTCGGCCAGGGGCAGGTTGCCGCCACCGGGGCCACCGGGGCCGCCACCGGGCGGCCGGGCGCGCGGGGGCGAGACTTCGGTGAAGGTCCCGACGATGGCCCGCGTCGTCTGCGGGAAGGAAATATACATGCCGGTGAAGGACAGGACGGCCAGCGGGATCGCGATCCAGATGCCGAACATGTGATGCAGGTTGGCCGAAGGGCGCAGGCCCTTTCGCCAGCCCAGCGCCCGCACCAGGGAAATCCGCTTCGGCCACCACAGATAGATGCCCGACAGCGAGAGGATCAGCATCGCGACCCCGACCCAGCCGACGATCTGCCGGCCCGAGAATTGCGGCACCAGAAGATTGCCGTGGAAATCATGCATCAGCCGCATGAAGCCGTTGTTGCTGGGGCCGAGGTCGAGCACGGCGGCGGTCGGCGGGTCCATCCAGGCCGAGACCGTGTCGCGCGGGCCGGCGGCCCGGGGTGGACGGGCGACGACGACGACCGGCTCCCCCGTTTCGGCGGGCAGGCGGATCTGGGTGATGCGCGCGCCGTCGCCCAGTCGGTCCACCGCGTGGTCGACGAAAGCCGCCAGGGACGGGCCGCGATCGTCGCCCGTGACGGCGTAGCGCTGGGGCTCGGTCACGGTCTCCAACTGGTCGTGCCAGACCAGGACGCTGCCGGTGATGCCGACGGGGACGGAGAGCAGGCACAGGCCAACGCCGAGCCAGAGGTGAATATCGAGCCAGAGCTTGCGCAGGCGGCCTCGGGTTTTGGCGGTCATGGGTAGGGGTCCGGTGAGCTGATACTGGTTATAATAATGAAAATGCATCGCATTAATGTTTGGCGGCGCCTATCCGTCAAGCCGGCGATCAGTGAAGGCGATTGTGGCGAAATCGCCACAATTCGAGCCGACTTCAGGCCACAGCGCCGGGGAAACGGCGCAAGCGCCCGTTTCCTGCGCTCGAAAACCCTTTGATCAGAAAATGCTCTTGCCCGTGATATTGCGAGTCACTCTCATAGCAAATAAGAACGCTTCGCATCTGCATTCTGTGCAGGGTTGATGAGGGGCTTTCCATGATCGATTTTTCCCGTCCGCGGGTTTCCCACCTGGCCATGCTGGCGATGCTCGCCGCAGCGCCCGCCCATGCGGGCGAACTGGTCACGCCGGAAGGCGACTGGACACCGACCGCCGCCGCCGGCCAGACCGCCGAAACCCTGCCGACGGTCAGCGTCACCGGCGCCGCCCCCGCCAACAACCAGAAGCGCGAGACCGCGATCGACCGGCTGCCGCAGGAAATCCAGGACACGCCGCAGACCATTCATGTGATCAACGAGGAAACCCTGCAGCAACAGGGCGTGACCAGCCTCGAGCAGGCGCTGCGCAACGTCCCCGGTGTCACGGTCGAAATCGGCGAGGGCGGCGCCCTCAACGGCGACCAGTTCCGCATCCGGGGCTTCTCGTCTCAGACGGACGTGACCCAGGATGGTCTTCGCGATTTCGGCGTCTATACCCGCGACACCTGGAACACCGAGAGTGTCGAGGTCTTCCTCGGTCCCTCGGGCGAGACTTTCGGCCGGGGCAATTTCGCCGGCACGATCAACACGACCTCGAAGGCGCCCGTGCTCGACGATTTCGTCACCCTGCATGGCGAACTGGGCCTTGGACCCCACGCCCGCACCACGGCGGACATCAACCGCAAGATCGGCGACACCACGGCGCTCCGCCTGAACCTCATGTATACCGACAGCCAGCCGGTCGACCGTGACGGCCCCGAATCCAAGCGCTGGG
This sequence comes from Zavarzinia sp., assembly GCF_049306435.1. Lineage (NCBI taxonomy): Bacteria > Pseudomonadati > Pseudomonadota > Alphaproteobacteria > Rhodospirillales > Zavarziniaceae > Zavarzinia > Zavarzinia sp. The sequence goes on along the minus strand of NZ_JBAQRT010000110.1, from coordinate 5,787 downwards.
GCATCGCCCCCTCGATCGGTTTCGGCCTTGGCACCGATACCGAATTGACCGTCGGCTACTTCCATCAGGAAGACAATCGCGTGCCGGATTACGGCATTCCGGTGGTCGCGAATTCGATCAATGGCGGCGTCGCCTCGGCCGACAGCGGCCCGGTCGATGTCGACAGCGGTAACTGGTACGGTGGCACCCTCGATCATGACGACACGGTCGCCGACGTGCTGACCGTCCGTCTCTCGCATCAGGCCACACCCTGGCTCAAGGTGCACAATGACAGCCGCGTCGGCTTCTACACCCGTGACTTTCTGCCCACGGCGCCGAGCTGCGGGGGCGCGAGCAATACCACGGGCGTCGTGACGGCGGGCAGTTGCCTGGCCAACCTGCTCGATGGCGATCCGTCGACAGTGCCCGTGGCCAGTCGTGGCGGCCCCTCCTCGCCCACCTATACCGATCAGTGGGGTGTGCAGAACATCACGACCGGCATCGCCGACTTTACCCTGGGCGGCATGAAGAACCAGTTGATCCTGGGGGCGGATGCCGCTTACGAGGAGGCAATCCGCAAGGGCAACGGCAATATCGGTGAAGCCCGGCCGTCACCTGTCGACCTCTACAACCCGAGCAAGGACAGCTGGTCGCCGAACTATGTCGCGACCAACGAGCGCAATTCGGATTCGACGAGCTTCGCCGTGTTCGCCAGCGACCAGATCTGGTTCACGGAACAGCTTTCGCTGCTCGGGGGGCTCCGCTTCGAGCGCTACAGCGCGAGCAGCACGCTGACCACCTTCGGCGCGGTCGATAGCACCGTCTCTCCGCCGGTCTTTGTCCCCGCCGTGCCCCACACTTCGACGGGGGCGGAAATCGACGAAACTCTGTGGAGTCCACGAGCCAGTCTCGTCTGGGAACCGTCCGAAAATCAGACCTATTACATCTCCTGGTCGCGCGCCTCCGAGCCGGCGACGGGTACGACGGTCGGCAACAGCACGAATCCGGTGTCGACCACCGAGGCCGTGCAGGCCCTCGAGCCGACGACCAGCGAGACCTTCGAGATCGGCGGCAAGCTGAATTTCTTCGGCGGGCGTCTCGGCACGGGACTGACCGTGTTCCAGGTCGAGCGCGACAATTCAAAGGAGGTCGACGACAGCGACGTCATCACGGCCTCGGGCCAGAGCATCCGCAACCGCGGGCTCGAGCTTTCGCTGACCGGCCGGCTGACCGACGCCTGGACCGTTCAGGCGTCATATGCCTTCATCGACAGCGAATATCTCGATTTCGGCAATTCCAGCGCCATCATCAACGAAAAGATGGAAGGCCGCGAGGTCAACAACGTACCCAGAAACGCCATCAACATCTGGACGAGCTACGATGTCCTAGCCGACCTGACCCTCGGGGCCGGCGTGCGTTACCATGACGAGATGTTCATCGCGCAGAGCTATCGCGCTGCGACCGATGAAATTACCTATGCAGAAGCACCCTATTACCTCGCGGTCGACGCCATGGCGCAATATCGCCTGAGCGAGGGCGTCGCGGTCCAGGTCAACGGCTACAACCTGTTCGACCGGGACGACAATTACGACCAGACCCGCGGCAACCGCCTCGTTCCCGCGGCCGGTCGCACGCTGATCTTCTCGACCACCGCGACCTTCTGAGCGGCAAAACCTGTAACCTCGGGCGGGCTCTCCGGGGCCCGCCCTTTGGCCTCGATGGACATTATCCGATGCTGATCGCCATTCCCGACGTGCTGAAACCGGTCGAGGTCGCCGAAATAAGGCGCCTGCTCGAGCAATCGCCCTGGGTCGACGGCAAGGTGACGGCGGGGGAACAATCGGCCAAGGCCAAATACAATCTGCAGATCCCCGAGACTTCCGACATCGCGCGCCAGCTCGGCGACCGCATCCTGCGGGCGCTCGGCGCTTGCGCCGAGTTCGTCTCGGCGGCCCAGCCGCTGCGGGTCTATCCGCCGCTGTTCAACCGTTACGATGCCGGCATGAAGTTCGACGATCATGTCGACAATGCGATCCGGGGCGTGCCGGGGGCGGGGATGCGCATTCGGACCGATGTCTCGTCGACCCTGTTCCTGTCCGATCCGGACACTTACGACGGCGGCGAGCTGATCATCGAGGATACCTATGGCACCCAGGCGGTGAAGCTGCCGGCGGGGCACATGGTGCTCTATCCCTCGACCAGCCTGCACCGGGTGGCGGAGGTGACCCGGGGCAGCCGCTGGGCCTCCTTCTTCTGGAGCCAGTCGATGGTGCGCGACGACGGCCAGCGCCGCCTGCTCTACGAGATGGATGTCGCCATCCGCCGGTTGCGCGCCGAATTGCCGGACGATCATCCCTCGATCCGCAGCCTGGTCGCGAGCTATCACAACCTGCTGCGACGTTGGGCCGAATTGTAGGGAAGCGGCCCCGATGGCATATTTCGCGATTGCGAATGGGCGTGGGGCTGACTATAGAGTTGTTACTGAAAATCATTCGCATGTTTGGTGAGGCGCCGGGTCAACCCCGGGCTGGAGTGTAGCGATGGATCCGACCACAACACCCGCCACTGCCGTTTCCGACGCCGCTGTCGCGGTCACCGCGCCCGGCCTGCCGGCGGAACTCGTCCAGCAGGTCCACGACGTCACGATCAGCGGGCTGTTCCTCCAGGCCGATCCTATCGTCAAGGCCGTGATGATCCTTCTGGTCTTGGCGTCGGTCGCGACCTGGGCGATCGCGCTCGAGAAGTCGCTGCGCCTGCGCCGCCTGCGCCGGGAGGTGGCGGGGCTGGAAGCCGGGGTCGCCGCGCGGAAGGGCGCCGCCGTCGCCGCCGATCTCGTCGGCCTGCCGAAGCTGGCGGTCGAGGCTGGCCTGACCGAATGGCGCGAACTCGCCGCCGAGGATGTGGAGGAGCGCCGGGGCCGCGCCGAACAGGCCATGCGCCTGACCGTGACGGAAAACCTGCGCGAGCTGGAAAAGGGCCTGCCGTTCCTCGCCACCGTCGGCTCGGCCGGACCGTTCATCGGCCTGTTCGGCACGGTCTGGGGCATCCTGAACAGTTTCACCGCGATCGCCAATTCGCAGGACACCAGCCTCGCCGTGGTCGCCCCCGGCATCGCCGAGGCGCTGTTCGCGACCGCGATCGGCCTCGTCGCCGCCATTCCCGCCGTCATGTGGTATAATGCCTTCTCGACCCAGCTCGGCCGGGTCGGTGCGCGCCTGTCGACCGCCATTGCCCGCCTCGCCAGCCAGATCGGCCGGACGAAGGGTCATGCGGCCGAATTGCGCCGCGCGGCCGAGTAGCGGGACGCGGGAGAGCAAGCATCATGGCGGGTGGAATGCTGCCGGGCGCCGGCGGAGGGGACGAGGGCGGCAGCCTCTATCGTCCCGTCGCCGAAATCAATGTGACGCCCTTCGTCGACGTCATGCTCGTGCTGCTGATCATCTTCATGGTCGCGGCGCCCCTGATGATGGTCGGCGTGCCGGTCCAGCTGCCGAAGACGACGGCGGCCAAGGTCGCCCCGCCGCAGGAGCCGCTGGTCGTCTCGATCGATGCCGCCGGCAAGACCTTCATCGATAAGCAAGGTTTTTCCGACATCGATCTCCTGGCCCGGCTGAAGGTCCTGGCGCAGGAAGCGCCGGATCGCGTGGTCTATGTTCGCGGCGACAGGTCGATCGATTACGGTCGGCTGATGGAAGTGATGGGTGTCGTCTCGACCGCCGGCTTCTCCAAGCTGTCGATGATCGCGGAGACGGCGCCGGCCGCGCAATAGCATGAAAAGCCTGCGCAATCTGTCCCTGGGCCTTTCGTTCGGCATTCATGCCGCGGCGATCGCCGGTCTCGTGTTCTTCGTCCAGCCGGATAGCGGGGCGAAATTCGCCGCGCCACCGACCATCGAATTGATGCTGCCGCCCATGGCCACGGCGGCGGCGAGCAGCGTCGCCCCCGTCGAGGCCGCCGATGTGACCCCGGTCGAAGCGGCCGAAGTCACCCCGCCCGATGTCCTGCCGGTGATGGCGGAAGCGGTGCAGGCGGTCGAGCCGGTGGTGGCTGTCGCCGCCGACAAGAAGCCCGAACCGCCGAAGCCCGAAAAGCCGAAGCCGCGCGAGCGGGCGGAGCGGCCGAAGAAGCCCAACCCGCAGAAGGAAAAGGTCGAGGCGCCAGCGCCGGCGGCCGAAACGGTGACGACGGCGGCCCCGCCGCAGGCGGTGGCGGCGGTCGCCGTCGACGGCACCTCGGCGACGGCCGGTGGCGGCAATCCTGGTGCGCGGGCGGATTTCAAGGCGATGGTCGGGGCCTGGATCGAGAAGCACAAGCGCTTCCCCGATCGCCTGCGTCGGCGCGGGCTGCAGGGCACGCCGGTGGTCCGCTTCCGTCTGGCGCGGGACGGCCGCGTCCTGAACTGCCAGATCGAGCGGCAAAGCCCGCATGACGGCATCGACGAAGCCGCGATGGACACCATCCGCCGGGCCGATCCCTTCCCGGCCATGCCGGATGATGTTCCGGGCGAGACCATGGAATTCACCGTGCCTATCGCTTTCAACCTGCGTTGAGCGGAAAATTCTATCGCCGGAACCGGGCAGGATCGGCCGGCGTTGCACGTTGAACAGCGGATAGTTCCGCGAGGCCAGCAAGATTTCCCGATGACCGACCGACCGACGACGCCCCGCCCGCCCGCCCGGCGCCGCTGGCCCTATGTGCTTGCCACCCTTGTCGTGGCCGGGGTCGCGGGCTGGTGGTTCCTGGGCCGTGAAACCGTTCCCGCCGTCACCTATCTGACCGCCGAGGTCGGCCGGGGCGATATCGAGGACACGGTGTCCGCCCTCGGCAACCTGCAGCCGCGCGATTACGTCGATGTCGGCACCCAGGTCTCGGGCCAGCTGCGCCAGATTCACGTCGAGATCGGCGATCATGTGACGCAAGGCCAGCTGCTGGCCGAGATCGACCCCACAGTCTATCAGTCCCGCGTCGCCGCCGACGAGGCACAACTGCTCGCGCTCAAGGCGCAGCTGGCCGACCGCGAGGCGCAGGCGGTGCTGGCGACCCAGCAGCGCGACCGCCAGCGCCGGCTTTGGGCGCAGAAGGCGACGACCGAGGAAGCCCTGCAATCGGCGGAAGCCGGCCTCAAGTCCGCCAACGCCCAGATCGACCAGATCAAGGCCCAGATCCTGCAGACGGAATCGACCCTGAAGGGCGATCAGGCCAATCTCGGCTATACCAAGATCTATGCCCCGATGAATGGCACGGTCACCTCGATCACCGCGCGCCGGGGCCAGACCCTGAACGCCAACCAGTCGGCGCCGATCATCCTGCAGATCGCCGATCTTTCCGTGATGACCGTGGAAACCCAGGTCTCTGAGGCCGATGTCTCGCGCCTCCGCGTCGGGATGAGGGCTTATTTCACCACGCTGGGCGGCGGCACCAAGCGCTGGACCGGCACCCTGAAACAGGTGCTGCCGACGCCCGAGGTGGTGAACAACGTCGTCCTCTATAACGCCCTGTTCGATGCGGACAATGCCGACGGGCTGTTGATGACGCAGATGAGCGCCCAGGTCTTCTTCGTGATCAACGAGGCGCGCGACGTGATCACCGTGCCCGTCGCCGCCCTGAAGGCGCCCGGTCAGCGCCAGCGTCTCGGCCAGCAGGTCGAGGCCCGCCCGCCCGAGGATGGCCCGGCCAGGCCCGGCAAGGCCTTTCGCGTGCAGGTGATGGGCGAGGACGGTATTCCCGCCGACCGCCGGGTGCGCGTCGGTGTCACCAACCGCCTGTCGGGCGAGGTGCTGGACGGGCTTCAGCCGGGCGAGATGGTCG
>NZ_JBAQRT010000109.1:0-2691 GCF_049306435.1 Zavarzinia sp. | reverse complement strand
CCGGGGTGTAGCCACAGTCCAGGGCACCGAAGTCAATGGGCTTGCCGGCAATGCGCTGACTCAGCAGACGCTGGTTGATCTGGGGGATCAGATCAAACCACTGCGCGGCAAAGGAATCGAAACGTTGACGCAAGGTGGGGCTCGAAGGCACGTGACGCAGGTCCAGCGCGCGTTTGAAGAAGTCGTTGTCGCGGAAATTCTCGATAGCGTCAAAGTCGTTCTTGCCCAGACTCAGCAGCGCGATGTACGATTTGAGGACATCGCTGTTGGCGATACCAGCCCGGATGGGAAAGGCGCAATCGAGCAGGGATTTGAGTTTGGCGGACTTGAGATATTGGCCAATCAAAGCCAAACCGGCGTGAGAGCTGAGGTCGTAGGGGAGCTTTTTGATAATGAAGTCGGTCATGATCGTATTCACCTTCTGGGTGAACAGCATTTTACACCTAAGTCATTGATTTGTATTAATAAATCAGCTTTTTTTGCTATGAAGTCACGGATTCAGGTAGTTATTAAAAATCAATTCTATAAACAATATTAAATAATATTATATCAAAATGGAAAATAAAAAAATATACAATAATAGTTATTTGGATAAACCATCTTTGGCCATCCAAAGGCGAGGGTTGCTTGTCGCCATAATTTTTTTGGTGCTAATAATATTAAATGGTATCTTTTCAACATGGCCAGAGGTGTATGGTTTTAAAACAAATCCAGCATCGTCGTCACTTAGTCGATTAATAGAAGCCCCGATACATTTATCTGATGATGTCATGATATCACTTCGATCTGGATACATACTAAAAGAAACGGGAATACCATCTTTTAACATAAAAGATATCGCTCAGCCTTCTACATCATATGTTTCTCCCTATCTATTTGCTTCGTTGCTGTATTTTTTACCAGAAAATATAGCGGTATTAACTTATTCCATGCTTGGTGCTGCCGCAGTAGCAGCCACTTTTTGTTTTATATTTTATTATTCGAGATCTAGATTGAATGCGCTAATAATTATTGGCGCGTTATTCATTACAAAAACTAATTTATCATATTCTATGAATGGATGGGATCATCTATTTCAGGCGTTATTTTTAGTGATTGCAACTTGTTTTTCATTGAAAAATTTAATAAGCAATAGAGATTTATTTATAGCTGGTTTATCGTTGGCGTTAGGGTCACTTTTTCGGCCTGATGGAATCATAATAGCCTCTGCTATTTTTTTAGTTTTCTACTTTCAAATAAATAACTTTCGGAGAATTTTTAAATATTTATTTTTGCCATTTTCAGTGATATTATCAATATTCTTAATATTGAATTACTTTCAATTTGGCACCTTTGTGCCGACAACTGCCAGGCTTAAAGTTGGATCATCACCATCTCTTTTTTATGCAATTAAATATGCCATTAGCAATGGATTATTCCTATACACAGCACTTACTGTTTTTTTAGTTGAGATATTTTTTGTATTTTTCTGGAAGGGATTTTTTTTAAAAAACAAATCTATCTTAATAGTATATGGATGTTTGCTCACAGGCGCAATTTCTTTTTATAACAGTGATGTTTTTTCAGGAGCTAGAATGTTTTGGTTGCCTGCATCCGTTGTTGCAGCTTTAGTAGCGATTTCAGCCCCTAGTTTTTTTGTTTTTAATCAGGGAATACCTCTTGAAAAATTAAATATTTCGCAAGACTACTCTATTAATATTCGCAAAAATAGGTTCAATTTTTTTAACAAAATTTTAACAAACCGCAGTATAGCTGCATCAGTTTTATTTTTATTTTTGGCTATTTTTCTAGGTAAGTCATTAATTGAGAAAGCCCAACAATCTGTTATTTCATCTGGCACAGTTGGCGGTTCACCTACGGCCCAGCAATACGTTATCGCTAAGTGGATCGATGATAATTTAGAGCCAAAAGATGGAGCTGTAGGATTTTTTTATTTGGGTGTAAGTTATCATCTTCCCCGTTTTGAGATTGCTGATTTTCTTGGGAAGGCAGACGAAGTCATTGCATCATCTAAAGTAAAATGGGGTCCACCTGGTCATAATAAGTGGGATATTGAAAAAACATTAAATAAATGGAGTTTACAAGCCATAGTTCCTCCTGGTCCATCAGATCCAAATATAGAAGGATCGTTAGATGCTGCGCGAAAAGCTTTGGCAGAAAAACGTGATTTCGGTTTTTCTCCTGCCTTGAGGGTGAGTCAAAATGTATCTGAAAAGTTTGTGTATTGCTACGTCCCAGAATCTTTTAGGGGCGTATCGGATAAATGGGGCTTCTATTTAAAGAGAGATATTGCAAAAAACCATTCTGCCTTGACTTGTGACCAGCCAAAATGATCTTCGATTCAAGCTTTGGAATCAATCGGATAAGTATGAATCACCAATAAAGTAAGCGGTCATATTCGTCAATAAAACGGTCGTTTTCTTGACACCAAGGAACCATGCTCTGCAGCCGCGCTTTTTAGGGTGGTTCGTGTTCATCAACTCATTCGAAAATCAAAGTGAAACAAGCGTATGAGTTACCCACCCACTGATTTGGACTTCCCGTAACCTGCCATTCGCGACTATGCGTAAATTGGGGTCAGGTCTTGCAATCCAGCGGGCTTCGCGTCATGCGCCCGGCAACATGCTAAGCTTGTGCCCATGAAACTCCTACTCAAATGGCTGCTCAGTGCCGTCGCCCTGCTCTGTGTGG
>NZ_JBAQRT010000108.1:0-14045 GCF_049306435.1 Zavarzinia sp. | reverse complement strand
GGGCGCCACCGCCTATGTGACGCTGGAGCCCTGTTCCCACCACGGCAAGACCGGCCCCTGCGCCGAGGCCCTGGTCGCGGCCGGCGTCGCCCGAGTCGTCGTCGCCACCATCGATCCGGACCCGCGGGTCGCGGGGCGGGGCCTCGCCATGCTCAAGGCGGCCGGCATCGCGGTCGAGACCGGCTGCATGGAATGCGAGGCGCAAGTCCTCAACGCCGGCTTCTTCTGCAAGCTGGACGGACGGCCGACGATCACCCTGAAGCTGGCGACCAGCCTCGACGGCTGCATCGCGACGCGAACCGGCGACAGTCAGTGGATCACCGGCGAACTGGCCCGCGCCCGCGCCCATCTGCTGCGGGCGGAACATGACGCGGTGATGGTCGGCGTCGGCACGGCGATCGCAGACAATCCGCAGCTGACCTGCCGCCTGCCGGGCCTTTCGCACCGCTCGCCGGTACGGATCGTCGCCGATGGCCGGTTGCGCCTGCCGCTGACCCATTATCTGGTGCGCACGGCCTGCGAAGTGCCGACCATTCTCTTCACCAATGCCGGCAATCCGGCGGAGCGGCGCGGCGTCTACACAAGGGCCGGTGTCGAGGTGATCGAGGTGCCGAGTGGCCCGGGCGGCCATCCGGATCCGGCGCAGGCGATGAAGCGCCTGGCCGAGAAGGGCATCACCAGGGTCCTGGTCGAGGGCGGCGGTCAGGTGGCCGCCAGCATCGTCCATGCCCGCCTCGTCGATCGTCTCTACTGGTTCCGCGGCCCCAGCATCATCGGGGACGAGGGCCGGCCCGCCGTTGGCGCCCTCGGGCTCGACAAGCTGAAGCTGGCGCCGACCTATGCGCTGGACGCGGTCGAGCGTCTCGGGGATGACCTCTTGGAAATTTACCGTCTGTCCCGTTAAGAGTGGCGATCATGTTCACCGGCATCATCACCGACGTTGGCCGAATCGCCGCTGTAGAGCGGCGCGGCGATACCCGTTTCCGCATCGAGACCGCCTATGACATGGCCGGCGTCGCCATCGGCGCGTCCATCGCCTGTTCGGGCGTCTGCCTGACCGTGGTCGACAAGGCGCCGGCCAAGGCCGGGGCTTCCGCCTGGTTCGAGGTCGATGCCTCAGCCGAGACCCTGCGCAAGACCAAGCTGGGCGGCTGGGCGCCGGGCAGCCTCGTCAATCTCGAGCGCTCGCTGAAGGTGGGCGACGAGATGGGCGGCCATATCGTCACCGGCCATGTCGACGGGCTGGCCACCGTCCGGGCGGTCGAGCCCGAGGGCGATTCCCTGAAGATCACCATCGAGGCGCCCGAGGGCTTCGCCCGCTATGTCGCGACCAAGGGCTCGGTCGCGCTCGATGGCGCCTCCCTGACCGTGAATGCGGTCGATGGCGCCCTGTTCACCATCAACGTCATCCCCCACACACAGACGATGACGACTTTCCGGCGCGAGCTGATCGTGCCCGGTGCGCAGCTGAACTTCGAGATCGACGTTCTCGCGCGCTATGTGGCCCGACTGCAGGAGTGGCGTGCATGAACGAATGGACGAATATGCTGTCCCCGATCGAGGACCTCATCGAGGATGCCCGCAATGGCCGGATGTTCATCCTCGTCGACCACGAGGACCGCGAGAACGAGGGCGACCTCGTCATCCCGGCCCAGATGGCGACGCCCGAGGCGATCAACTTCATGGCGCGCTATGGCCGTGGCCTGATCTGCCTGTCGATGACCCGCCAGCGGGTGGAACAGCTTGGCCTTACCCTGATGAGCCGGGACAATCTCTCGCGCCATCAGACCGCCTTCACCGTCTCGATCGAGGCGCGGGAAGGGGTGACCACCGGCATTTCCGCCCATGACCGCGCCCATACGGTCGCCGTCGCCATCGACCCGACCAAGGGGCCGCAGGATCTGGCGACGCCGGGCCATGTCTTCCCGCTGGTCGCGCGCGATGGCGGTGTTCTCGTCCGCGCCGGCCACACGGAAGCGGCGGTCGATGTCTCCCGTCTCGCCGGGCTGAACCCGTCGGGCGTGATCTGCGAGATCATGAACGACGATGGCACCATGGCCCGCCTGCCGGACCTCGTGAAATTCGCCCAGTTCCACGGCCTGAAGATCGGCACCATCGCCGATCTGATTTCCTATCGCCGTCGCTGGGACAATCTCGTCGTCAGCGTCGGGCAAACGGAAATCGATTCCGCCCATGGCGGCCAGTTCCGCGCGCTCGTCTACCGCAACAAGGTCGACGGCACCGAGCATCTCGCCCTCGTGAAGGGCGATATTTCCGGGCCGGACCCGGTTCTGGTGCGGATGCACACGGTCAATGTCTTCGAGGATCTGCTGGCCGACCGGCGCGGCCGTGTCAGCCCGCTGTCCGCGTCGATGGATGAAATCGGCCGCGAAGGGCGCGGCGTCGTCGTCCTGATCCGCGACAGCCGCCAGACGGCGATGACCGATTTCGTCACCGCGATGGCGAATCCCGAGGCGAAATCCGCGGGCACGCCGGCGCCGAACGAGCTTCGCGACTATGGTATCGGCGCCCAGATCCTGCTCGATCTCGGCGTCCATGAAATGATCCTGCTTTCCAACACGCGGCGGACCATCGTCGGTCTCGAGGGTTACGACCTCAAGGTGACCGACCAACGCCAGCTCAAGATCGGCTGAGACGATATGCGACCCAAGGCTAGCGACGCCGGCGATCCCGGCCTGCCCTATTCGGGCGGGACGGCCGGCGGCCCCCATCTCCTGATCGTCGAGGCGCGCTTCTATCAGGCGATCGCCGATGCCCAGCTGCGCGGCGCCATGGCGGCGATCGAGGCGGCGGGCGCCAGCTGGGAACGGATCACCGTTCCCGGCGCCCTCGAAATCCCGACCGCGATCCGTATCGCCGAACAGGGCAGCCAGTCGCGCGCCAACCGCGTGCGCCGGATCGACGGTTATGTCGCCCTCGGCTGCGTGATCCGGGGCGAGACCAGCCATTTCGATTACGTCTGCGGCGAGAGCGCGCGCGGCCTGATGGATCTGGGCGTCTCGCTCGGCCTTGCCATCGGCAACGGCATCCTCACCGTCGAGAACGAGGAGCAGGCCTGGGCCCGCGCCCTGCCGGACGAGATGAACAAGGGCGGCGGCGCGGCCGAGGCGGCCCTTGCCCTCATCGAATTGCGCAAGCGTTTCGGGGTGGCGTCATGAGCGGCCCGTCCGATCACGCGCCGCCACCGCGCCGGCCGAAGCCCGGGGTGAAGGCGCGCAGCGCCGCCCGGCTCGCCGCCGTTCAGGCGCTCTACCAGATCGAGGTGACGGGTCGTCCGGCGACCGGCGTCGTCAAGGAATTCGTCGTCCATCGCCTCGGCATCGAGCAGGAAGAGGGCGAGCGCCTGCATGACGCGGATCAGGACTTCTTCGGCGATCTGGTGCGCGGCGCCTCCGAGCGCCGGGCCGAGATCGATACGCTGATCGGTCCCGCCCTGACCGCCGACTGGCCGCTGGACCGGCTGGATTCGATCCTGCGCGCGACCCTGCGCATGGCGATCTATGAATTCCTCGCCCGGCCCGATGTCCCGGCCCGGGTGGTGATCAACGAATATCTCGATGTCGCCCATGCTTTCTTCGCCGGCAGCGAACCCGCTTTCGCCAATGGCGTCCTGAATACGCTGGCGCGGCGCCTGCGCCCGGCTGAATTCGCCTGATCCCGGACCTTCCGGGATGGACGAGTTCGAGACCATCGCCCGGCTTTTCGTTCCCCTCGCGAGGGGCGAGCCGGGCGCCTTCGGTCTCGGCGACGACGCCGCGCTGCTGACGCCCCGGCCCGGTTTCGATCTCGTCCTGACCAAGGATGCGATCGTCGGCGGCGTGCATTTCTTTCCCGACGATCCGCCGGCCGCGATCGGTGCCAAGCTGATGCGGGTCAATCTGTCGGATCTCGCCGCCAAGGGCGCCAGCCCTCGGGCCTTCCTGCTGGCGGCGGCGATCCCGCCGACGGTCGACGAGGCCTGGCTGGCGGGTTTCGCCGCCGGGATCGGGGCCGATCTCGATGAATTCGGCGGTGCCCTCGTCGGCGGCGACACGGTCTCGACCCCGGGGCCGGCGGTCTTCTCCCTCACGGCGATCGGCGAGGTGCCGACGGGCACCATGATTCGCCGCGCCGGTGCCCGGCCGGGCGATCTCGTCTGCGTTTCGGGCACGATCGGCGATGCCGCGCTTTATGTCGCGCATCGCCTGCGGGGCGTCGCCGTCGCCGGTCTCGATCACCTCGAGGAGCGTTATCGCTATCCCCGGCCACGCCTGGCGCTGGGCGCCGCGCTGCGCGGGCTTGCCCGTGCCGGCTGCGATGTTTCGGACGGGCTGGTGGCCGATCTTGGCCATCTCTGTGAACAGTCGGGCCTTGGCGCGGTGATCGAGGCCGGGGCCGTGCCCCTGTCGCCGGCCGCGCGCGCGACGCTTGAACGCGCCCCCGGCCTTCTGGCCACCATCCTGACCGGGGGGGACGATTACGAACTCGTCTTCGCCCTGCCGCCCGAGGCCGATCCGGCGGCCCTCACCGATGTCTCCGTGATCGGGCGCTTTGAGCAGGGTCAAGGCGTCCGCGTCCTGGACCGCGCAGGATCGCCCCTGGAACTGGACCGCACGGGGTGGCGCCATCCTGTCGGCCGGGGAGAAGATGCGCGATGAAACGCTGGATGATCGCGGTTGTCGCCTTGCTGCTTCTCGCCGGACTGGCTGTCGGCGGCCTCTATCTGGGTGGTTTCATCCTCGCGGCCCCGGGCGCGGACGAGGCCGCGGCGGAGGCGCCACCGCCCGCGACCCTGCCCGAATTGCCCGAGGCCGCCTATTTCGAGATGAAGAACGTGTTGTTGCCAGCCTATCGCGGCGGAACCTTCCGCAACTACATCGCCTTCTCGTTCAAGGTCGAGGTGAAGGACGAGGCGACCGCCCTGCTGCTGCGCGACCGCAACGCCCACATGCGCTCCGCCCTGATGAATGATTTTTCCCGCCAGCCGATCGAAACCCGTGACGGCCCGGCGGATTTCGACGATACGGTCTTCCGCGCGCGGGTGCTCGACGCCCTGCGTCGCTCCGCGGGCGACATCGACGTGCGCGGGGTGCTGATCGAAAGCGTCCTGCCGGTGAAGGGCTAGGGGCCATGGGATTCCAGCCGCTCGAGAGGCGTAACGTCATCCTGCTGGGTCTTGGCCAGGCGCTCTATGGCACCGGGACGACGATCCTTTTCACCCTGAACGGTCTCGTTGGCCACATGCTGGCGGACGACAAGTCGCTGGCGACGCTGCCGGTGACGGCGGTGATGGTCGGCGCGGCCCTGTCGACTCTGCCGGCGGCCCTCGTTCACAAGCATCTGGGGCGCCGCCTGGCCTTCGTGCTCGGCGCCCTCGCGGGGGTTCTTGGCGGCGTCGGCTATGGTCTGGGCATCCTGTGGGGCGATTTCTGGGTCTTCACCGGGGCGGCGCTGGTCAGTGGCTGGTATTTCGCCAACGCCCAGTTCTATCGTTTCGCCGCCGCCGAGGCGACGGGGACCGAGCACCGGGCGCGGGCGATCAGCCTCGTCATGGCGGGCGGCGTCGCCGCGGCGCTGGCGGGGCCGGAGCTGGTGAAATTCACCAAGGACATGGTGCTGGGTCTGCCCTTCGTCGGGGCCTATGTCGTCGTCATCCTGCTCGGGCTCGCGTCCATGGCGCTGCTGTCGGCCCTGCGCCTGCCGGATCTCGCCGCCGAGGAGCGCCATGCCAGCGGCCGGCCCCTGACCGAGATCCTGCGCCAGCCGCGCATGATCGCGGCGCTGGCGACCGGCATCGCCGCCTATGCCTCGATGAGCCTCGTCATGACGGCGACGCCGATCGCCATGGTCGCCTGTTCCCTGACGGTCGAGGACGCGGCCTTCGTCATCCAGTGGCATTCGCTGGCGATGTTCCTGCCCTCCTTCTTCACCGGCCGCCTGATCGAGCGTTTCGGCGTCACCCGGGTGATCGGGGCCGGTCTCGTGCTGATCGTCGGCTGCGCGGCGGTCGCGCTCTCCGGTGTCAGCCTCGAACAGTTCTGGATCGCGCTGGTGCTGATCGGCCTTGGCTGGAATTTCGCCTTCGTCGGGGCCACCAGCCTCGTCACCACCTGCTACACGCCGGCGGAGCGGGCCAAGACCCAGGCGGCCAACGATCTTCTCGTCTTCGGCGTCGTTTCGATCGCCTCCTTCATGTCGGGCGTCCTGCTGAACTGGACCGGCTGGCATGGCGTGCCGGTCGCGGCCCTGCCACTGGCGGTCATCGCCCTCGTCGCGCTGCCGCTGGCGGCCCGGGGCGGGGCGCGTCCGGCGCCGGTGCCGGCGGTCCCGGTTCATGCCTGTTGCTGTGGCGGGGGCTGCGACCGCGGCGAGTAGATTAACCTTGATTGCGGCTCCGGCTCTTCTCTGTCACCGTCGACACGGGCAAGAGCCGGGGACCGAGGGTGCGGGGCGCCCATCCCAGGCGACCCGAGGAAACGAGCGGGGAGATCATGGACACAACCATCGGCCTTTATAGCGTCATCGGGTGTGGCGTGCTTGCGCTTCTCTATGGCGTATGGGCGGCGAAATCCGTCCTGTCACGCGATGCCGGCACCGTCAGGATGCAGGAAATCGCCACCGCGATCCAGGAAGGCGCCCGCGCCTATCTGAACCGCCAGTATCGCACCATCGCCATCGTCGGCATCGTCGTCGTGGCCGGTCTCTGGGGCCTGCTCGGGCCTCTCGTCGCCATCGGTTTCGTGATCGGCGCCGTGCTCTCGGGCGCCGCGGGTTACCTTGGCATGAATGTCTCGGTCCGGGCCAATGTCCGCACCGCGGCGGGGGCGCGCGACGGGCTCGCCAATGCCCTCGGCATCGCCTTCAAGGCGGGCGCGGTCACCGGGATGCTGGTGGTCGGCCTCGCGCTGCTGGCGGTCGCCATCTATTACCTGGTGCTGCAGCAGATCGGCGCGACCGGCCGTGACCTGATCGATCCCCTGGTGGCGCTCAGCTTCGGCGCGTCGCTGATCTCGATCTTCGCCCGCCTGGGCGGCGGCATCTTCACCAAGGGCGCCGATGTCGGCGCCGATCTCGTCGGCAAGGTCGAAGCCGGCATCCCCGAGGATGATCCGCGCAACCCGGCGGTGATCGCCGACAACGTGGGCGACAATGTCGGCGATTGCGCCGGCATGGCGGCCGACCTGTTCGAGACCTATGCCGTCACCCTGGTCGCGACCATGGTGCTGGCCTCGATCTTCTTCGCGGGCGATCTCGCCAAGACCATGATGCTCTATCCGCTGGCGATCGGCGGGGTGTGCATCATCACCTCGATCATCGGCACCTTCTTCGTCCGCCTGGGCGCCTCGCAGAACATCATGGGCGCGCTCTACAAGGGCCTGATCGTCACCGGCGTGCTGTCGGCGGCAGCGCTCTGGCCGATCACGCAGGTCGTGCTCGGCGACATGACGGCGCCGATGACCGCGGGCGGCCATACGTTCGACGGCCGTCATCTGTTCTATTGCGGGCTGGTCGGCCTTGCCGTCACCGGCCTTCTGGTCTGGGTCACGGAATATTACACCTCGACCGCCTTCCGGCCCGTGCGTTCCGTCGCCCAGGCCTCGACCACGGGCCATGGCACCAATGTGATCCAGGGCCTCGCCGTCTCGATGGAGGCGACGGCGGTGCCGGCGCTGATCATCTGCGTCGGCATCGTCGCGACCTTCCAGATGGCCGGCCTGTTCGGCATCGCCATCGCGGTGACCACCATGCTCGCGCTCGCCGGCATGATCGTCGCCCTCGACGCCTATGGCCCGGTCACGGACAACGCGGGCGGCATCGCCGAAATGGCCAACCTGCCGCCGGACGTGCGCAAGACGACCGATGCGCTCGACGCGGTCGGCAACACGACCAAGGCCGTCACCAAGGGCTATGCCATCGGCTCGGCCGGGCTCGCCGCGCTGGTGCTCTTCGCCGCCTATACCGAGGACCTGAGGGTCTTCTTCGGCGACCTGAAGGTGACCTTCGACCTGTCCAACCCCTATGTCGTGGTCGGCCTTCTGGTCGGCGGCATGTTGCCCTATCTGTTCGGGGCCATGGGCATGACGGCGGTGGGCCGGGCGGCGGGTTCCGTCGTCGTCGAGGTGCGACGCCAGTTCAAGGAAATCAAGGGCATCATGCAGGGCAAGGCCAAGCCGGACTACGGCCGCGCCGTCGACCTGCTGACCAAGGCGGCGATCCGGGAAATGATCATCCCGTCGCTGCTGCCCGTGCTCGCGCCCGTGGTGCTCTATTTCGTCATCCTCGCGGTCGCCGACCAGACGGCGGCCTTCTCGGCGGTCGGCGCCATGCTGATGGGCGTGATCGTCACCGGTCTCTTCGTCGCGCTGTCGATGACGGCGGGCGGCGGTGCCTGGGACAATGCCAAGAAATACATCGAGGAAGGCCACCACGGCGGCAAGGGCAGTGATGCCCACAAGGCCGCGGTGACGGGCGACACGGTCGGCGATCCCTACAAGGACACCGCCGGTCCCGCGGTCAACCCGATGATCAAGATCACCAATATCGTCGCGCTGCTGCTGCTGGCGATTCTCTCGCGCTTCTGAAACGAAAAGGCCCCGCCGGTCGCGACCGGCGGGGCCTTTCCGGAAAAAATATAGGCTGCCTTACGGCCGGCCTATGGTGCCACCGGGGAGCGGGGCGGTGCCGCTGCCGCCGGTCGGCGAATTGAAGCGGCCGAGATTGCCGAACAGCTGCTGCCAGATCGTCAGCTCGTTGCCGAGGGTCGGGGTCCGGTCCGGGTTCATGGCCACGTCCTTGCCATCCTCGGTGTCGAGGCGGGAGACTTCCGTGACATTGCCGGCCTGATCGAAACTGACGATCAGCACGGCCTGATTCGTCAGCTCGTCGCGGCGGAAGGCCAGGCGCTGCGTTGTCGCCGAGATGTAATACCAGGACTGATCGTCGAAATTGGAGACGGTGGACGGCGTGCCGAGCAGGCGGATCACGGATTCCTTGTTGTCGACGCCGGGCCGGATCGCGGTGACCGCGACATCGTCCGGACGCCAGCCGCGTTCGTCGACCTGCGGCGCGCAGGCGCCGAGGGAAAGACCGGCCACAAGGGCGGCGGCAGCCGCGAGGCTCGGCAGGTTGAAGCGTTCAACGGCCATGGGTGACACTTGTCCATCACGAATACGGCCGGCACGACGCCGCGCCGGGCGTGAAATAGAGACGTGGCACCTTGTCATTGAGGGCGAGACCTGTCAATTCGACGGGATGAAGCGGCAGGAAGGTATCGGACGCATGTTGTCGCGCTTGTTCCATCGGCAGGACCAGCGGATCGCGGCCACGCTCTACGCGTCGGCGGTCGATCGCGCGCGGGCGCCGGTATTCTATCGCCATTTCGGCGTCGCCGACACGATCGACGGCCGCTTCGACATGGTCACCCTGCAGGTGATCCTGCTGCTGAACCGCTTCAAGGGCCTGTCGGACAAGCGGGTCGCCCGCCTGTCGCAGAATGTCTTCGACTCGATGTTCACGGACATGGATCGCACCCTGCGCGAACTGGGGGTGGGCGATCAGGGCGTGCCGCACCGGGTGAAGAAGATGGCCCAGGCTTTCTACGGCCGGCTTTCGGCCTATGATGCGGCCCTGGCCGCGCCGGACGACACGGCGCTGACCGAGGCGCTGATTCGCAATCTCTATCGCGGTGCCGAGATCGAGCCTGAACTCGTGCGGCAACTCGCCATTCACGTCCGGCGGATCGCGGCGCTTTACGCCGCGACGCCGGTTGAAGTTTTCCTGGCTGGCGATTTGCCGGCCGCTCCCGCGTTGCAGGAGACATTGTCATGACCGCGGATACCCCGAATTACGAATTTTCCCGGCCCCTGCGGGCTGAAAGCGTCCATGTTCGCGGCCGGACCGAGAAACTGACGGCGACGCCGGCCGAATGCGCGGCGCTGGCCCGGCGTTTCGACATCATCTCGGTCGAATCGCTGCGGGCCGAGATCGAACTCCGCCCGCACCGGCGCGATGGCCTTGCTCTCACCGGCCGGCTGGTCGCCGACGTGACCCAGGCCTGCGTCGTCTCGCTCGAACCCGTGCCCGCCCATGTCGAGGTCGCGTTCGAGCGTGTCTTCGAGCCTGGCGCCGAAGACCCGGAGGCCGGCTTCTCGGTCGAGGATCTGTTCGATCCCGACGCGGAAGACCCGCCGGAGCCGCTGATCGATGGTATCGTCGATCTGGGCGAGGTGGTGGCCGAGGAGCTTGCCCTGTCGCTCGATCCCTATCCGCGGGCGCCCGGGGCGGAAATCCCGGCGCAATACCGCGCCGAGCCGGAAGACGCGGCCGAAAAGGCCGAGTCCACGAAGGCGCAGGGCACCCATCGCCCCTTTGCCGTGCTCAAGGGTGGGCGAGACACTTGAGTTCGAGAACTTTCCGTGTATGTTCTCCGCTTCCCGGGCGGGGCTGGTCCCCGTAACCAGAACGAGTTGATAAAATGGCTGTTCCCAAGAAACGTACTTCCAGCTCGCGCCGCGACATGCGCCGCAGCCATCATGCGCTGACCCCGGTCGCGTCGAACGAGTGCCCGAATTGCGGCGAGCTGAAGCTGCCGCATCACGTTTGCGGCGCTTGCGGCTATTACGACGGCCGCGAGGTCGTCGCTTCGACCACGGCGGCCTGACGACGGGAGCGACCGGGGCATGGCGACCATGTCCCCGATGGTGATCGCCGTCGATGCCATGGGGGGCGACAATGGCCCCTCGGTGATCGTCGATGGTGCCGCCATCGCGCGTGAGCGTTTTCCCCAGGTCCGCTTCGTCTTCTTCGGCGACGAGGCCGCGGTGGCGCCCCTTGTGAAGGGGCAGCCGCTACTGGCCGACTGCAGCGAGATCATTCATACCACGACGGCGATCTCGTCCGACGAGAAGCCGAGCGTCGCCATGCGCCGCGGCAAGGGCACATCCATGTGGATGGCCTGCGAAGCGGTGCGCGACGGCAAGGCGCAGGCCGCGGTCAGCGCCGGCAATACCGGCGCGCTGATGGCGATCGCGATGCTGTTGCTGCGCAAGGCCCCGGCGATCAGCCGGCCGGCCATCGCTTCCTTCGTGCCGACGATCCGGGGCGAGTCGATCATGCTCGACCTTGGCGCCAATGTCGGCTGCGACGAGCGCAATCTGGTCGAATTCGCTTTCATGGGCGCGGCCTTCGCCCGGGCTTCGCTCGGGTTGCCGCGGCCGAAGGTCGGCCTTCTCAACATCGGCACCGAAGACCTGAAGGGCAATGAGGCGGTACGCGGCGCGGCCCAGCTGCTGCGCGACGCGACCGATCTGCCCTTTGAATTCTGCGGTTTCGTCGAAGGCAATGGCATCGCGCAGGGCACGGCCGACGTCATCGTGGCCGATGGTTTCGCCGGCAATATCGCCCTCAAGACCCAGGAAGGCACGGCGCGGCTGATCTCGGCCTATCTCGCCGCCACCTTCCGCCGCTCGATCTGGTCGAAGATCGCCTATCTCCTCGCCCGGCCGGCGCTGCAGGCCCTGCGCGAGCGGCTCGATCCCAATCGCTACAATGGCGGCGCACTCCTTGGCCTCAACGGCCTCGTGGTGAAGAGCCACGGCGGCACCAACGCGGTCGGCTTCGCCGCCGCCATCGGCATCGCGGCGGATCTGGCCATCGGCGGTTTCGTCGATCGCGTGCTCGACGATCTGAAGCGCATTGGCCCGGCCCTCGCGTCGGCCGAAGACTCAACAGAAGAACAGGTAGCTGTCCAATCATGAATCCGGGTGGTGTCGTCGCGCGATCCTTGCTTCTCGGCTGCGGCGGCTATCTGCCCGAGCGGGTGCTGACCAACGCCGAACTGGCGCAGCAGGTCGCGACCGACGATGCCTGGATCGTGGCCCGTACCGGCATCCGCCAGCGTCATATCGCGGCCGATGGCGAGACCACCTCGGATCTCGCGACCATGGCCGCCCGCCGCGCCCTCGAGGCCGCGGGGCGCGACGCCGCCGACATCGATCTGGTCATTCTCGCGACCGCGACCCCGGACTACACCTTCCCGGCGACGGCGGCCATCGTCCAGGCCAATCTCGGCATCCGCAAGGGCGCGGCCTTCGACATTCAGGCGGTGTGCTCGGGCTTCATCTATGCCCTGGCGACGGCCGATAATTTTCTGAAGGCCGGGCAGCACAAGCGCGCCCTCGTCATCGGCGCCGAAACCTTCTCGCGCATCCTCGACTGGACCGACCGCACCACCTGCGTGCTCTTCGGCGATGGCGCCGGCGCCGTCGTGCTGGAAGCCGGGCAGGGGACGGGGACCAACGCGGATCGCGGCATCCTGACCAGCCATCTCCATGCCGATGGGCGTTTCCGCGATCTGCTCTATGTCGACGGCGGCCCGTCGACGACGCAGACCGTCGGCCATCTGCGGATGACCGGCAAGGAAGTGTTCCGCCATGCAGTGGTCAATCTGGCCGATGCCGTGAACGAGGCCCTGGCCGCGACCGGCCTCACGCCCAAGGATCTCGACTGGATCGTGCCGCATCAGGCGAACTACCGCATCATCGAGGGCACGGCGAAAAAGCTGGGCGTCGACACGGCGAAAGTCGTCGTCACCGTCGACCGTCATGGCAATACCTCGGCCGCTTCGGTGCCTCTCGCCCTCGCCGAGGCGATGGGCGACGGGCGGATCAAGCCCGGGCAATTGGTCCTGCTCGAGGCCATGGGCGGCGGCTTTACCTGGGGCTCCTGCCTCGTCAGGATCTGAGCGTCAGCTATCCCCTTGATATTGACGGGCTTATTCCGTCATCCTAGGCTCCATGGATGCGCCTGCACGGATGGGCGCCCGCGCGGGCAAGCCCGCAGGGGGATGTATGTCGACCACGATCACGCGCGCTCATCTGGCCGAGGCGGTCTATCAGGAAGTGGGCCTGTCCCGGAACGAGTCGGCAGAGCTCGTCGAATCCGTGCTCGATGCCATCGCCGCCAGCCTTGTCGAGGGGGAAGCGGTGAAGATCTCCTCCTTCGGGACCTTCGCCGTGCGGCAGAAGGGCGGCCGGGTCGGCCGCAATCCCAAGACCGGCGAGGAAGTGCCGATCGAGCCCCGGCGCGTGCTGGTGTTCCGCCCGTCCCATGTTCTCAAGGACCATATCAATACCGGCCTGTCGGGTCGGCAGCGCGGATAAGGCGCCATGCCCGGGCCTGCGGTGAAGGGTGAAGGCGCAGAGGCCCGCGCTCCGGTCAAGCAGCCCGGTGCGTTCCGCACCATTTCCGAGGTCGCGGCCGAACTCGACGTGCCGCAGCATGTGCTGCGCTTCTGGGAAACGCGCTTTCCCCAGATCAAGCCGCTGAAGCGCGGCGGCGGGCGGCGTTATTACCGGCCCGAGGATGTCGCCCTGCTGCGCGGCATCCGCCATCTGCTCTACAGCGACGGCTATACGATCAAGGGCGTGCAGAAGGTCCTGCGCGAGAATGGCGCCGCGACCGTGATCGCGGTGGCCAAGCCCCTGTCCGAGCGCCTGGCCGAGCACCGGGAGCATAATCCCGTGGTGGCCCTGCCACGGCCGGTGCTCGACCCCGATACCGAGGCCGAGTTTGGCGATGTCGCCGACGACGATGCGGCGATCGGGGCGGCGATCGGGGCGGCGCCGGATGACGAGGCCGGCGAATCAATCCCCGCCCCTTTGGCCGAAGCCGCGCCGGAGTCTCCGGGCGATGCCGCCCATTGGCGCGGCCTCGTCGAGGAATTGCGCCGCGAACTGATCGAGATCAGGACAATTCTCGCCGGAAAATCAAAGGTTTGACCTCCCGGAACGATCTGGCGAAAAAACCGCGCCAGACCATTGCCCATCCCGCCTTCAGGGGCTATAGTCCGCCGCCTCGCGAGGGTTTTACCTTCGTCTTGACGGGCAATAGCGCAGCCTGGTAGCGCATCAGTCTGGGGGACTGAGGGTCGTCGGTTCAAATCCGGCTTGCCCGACCAAATCTGGTCGATCCGATCAAGAGCTCAGGCCGCCGCAAGGCGGCCTGACTTTTTGTGCCGAGCGCGGCGGGGCCCCCCTGGACCGGGG
>NZ_JBAQRT010000107.1:0-1541 GCF_049306435.1 Zavarzinia sp. | reverse complement strand
GAGCCGCGCGCCGCGCCTGCAGCGCCGCGAGACCCCGGGGCGAGATGCGGTGCGGCGCGACCAGAGGCCGCTCCACCTCGGCCGTCGCCGTATCGTCTTCCTTCACGAATGCCCGGCTCACCCGCTGTCCGCTCCCCGCGTCGTCACATCCCGGTCATCCTAGCAGCCTGTGGCGCGGATCATAGACGGCACGGGGCCTGCGTGATTTCCTGCCGTCAGGATCACAGGACCCCACCACCATGAAGACCACGCCGGCCCGCCTTCTTCTCGCCCTTGCCTTCGCCGTGGCATCGGCGGGCGTCCTTCGGGCCGACGAACGCGGCAGCCGCCTGGGCGCCGCGATGGACGCCCAGACGGATATCACCGACATCGCCCCCCTGCCCAAGCATCCGGGCGGTGCCGCCCCGCCCGCCGGCAAGCCGGACCGGCGCAACCGCGACCGGGCGGGCGGCGATCCAGCGGAGGTCGCCGGCCTGCCGCCCCTGCCCCTCGCCGCGATCGGCGTCGTCGATTCGCCAAGCAGCTTCTGCACCGGCACGGTGATCGGCCCCCGTATCGTGCTGACCGCGGCGCATTGCGTCTTCGACGAATATGGCAACGTCAGACTGCCGGAATCCTTCCTGGCCGGCCATGGCGACAGCGGCACGCAGGTCGAGGCCAGGATCGTCGAGGCCTTCGTGCCCCCGCGCTTCAATCTCGAGACCTTCAACAAGACCAATGATATCGACGGGCTGGACTGGGCCATCCTCGAACTCGACCAGGATATCGGCGAAATCACCGGCATGGTCGAGATCGCGGCTTTCGACCGCAAGGCGCTGAAGTCCTACGACGGCGGCAGCCGCACCTTCGTCCAGATCGGCTATGGCGAGGAAGACGGCGACCGGGTGACGATCCGGCGCGACTGCACGGTGATGGAAGCCTGGGACGACGGCACCTTCGGCCACGACTGCGGCAGCGTCTCGGGCGATTCTGGCGGGCCCGACCTCGCCCTGATCGACGGCCGCTGGCAGATCATCGGCATCGAATCGGCCGAGATCGACACCGACAACCTGCATGGCGTCGACATGGCCGTCTCCGCCAGCTCCTTCGCCCGGGAGGCCGCCCGCCACCGCTGACCGGGGTCTCCAAACAGGGGCTCAGTCCCCGGCGCCGCGCCCCAGCAAGGCCGTGGTGCAGCCGGGCGCCCCGCTCAGCTTCGCGCGAAGGGCCATGTCGTCGGCCGACAATTGCAGCTCGAAGCCGACCATGACATAGCCCGGCGGCTTCTCGATCCAGCCATCGGGATAGAAGACCATGGCGCGGTCGCCCGGCCCCGGCGCCGGCCCGGTGACGCGGAAGCTGCCGGACGGCACCCCCGGATTGGATGCGACCGGGAAGAAGGACACCACGGCCGAAATCTCGCCGCCGGACGGCGGATCGAAGGCGAAGGTGACCCCGGTCAGACCCTGGGCGCAGGTATAGGTCCCGGACCAGATCCCGGCGAAACCATGCGCGGCGCCCACCGGCGCCGCCTCGGCGGGAGCGGGAGCGAGAGCGGGGCT
>NZ_JBAQRT010000106.1:0-18101 GCF_049306435.1 Zavarzinia sp. | reverse complement strand
GCCCTGCCCTGGGCCGCCCTCGGCTTCGCCGCGTGGGAAATCTTCAGGCTGTTCTGACGGCCTGCCGCCGCGCCGCCTCGATCGCGATGATCGCCCGGGCCGCCCGGGTCGAAGGTGCCGGCCCCCCCCGGCCCAGCGCCGTCATCACCCGGCGCATCGCCTCGACCTGACGATCGCGCGCCGTCTCGTCGGTCATCAACTCCCCGACCGCCGCCGACAGGTTCTCCGCCGAGCATTCGGCCTGCAGGAATTCGGGCACGATCGCGCGCCGCTCCATGATGTTGATCAGATTGGCGAAGCGCAGCTTCGACATCATGCGGAAGACCATGGCCGACAGCGGATTGGCCTTGTAGGCGATCACCATCGGCGTTTCCGTCAGCGCCAGTTCCAGCGCCACCGTGCCGGAAGCCGCCAGCGCCGCGCGGGCGATCGCCATGGCCGGCAGCTTGTCCGCCGCCGCCTCCAGAATATGGGGGGTGACCGGCCAATTGGCCGTCATCTCCCGCACCAGCCGGCTGACATTGGGCACCGTCGGCACCAGGACGGCCAGATCCGGCATTTTCGCGCGGAGGATTCCCAGCGCCTCGCCGAACACGGGGGCAAGGCGGCGCACCTCGCTCGACCGGCTGCCGGGCAGAACTACGAGCACCGGGCGCCCGTCGGCGATATCGAGTCGGGCGAGCAGCGCCTGCCCCGCCGCCTTCATGTCGGATGCCGCCGCCGCGCCTTCGACCACGGAATGGCCGACGAAGGTGGTGCCGAGGCCGTGAACCTCGAAATAGGGCGGCTCGAACGG
Organism: Zavarzinia sp.; assembly: GCF_049306435.1. Lineage (NCBI taxonomy): Bacteria > Pseudomonadati > Pseudomonadota > Alphaproteobacteria > Rhodospirillales > Zavarziniaceae > Zavarzinia > Zavarzinia sp. Next base: position 17,305 of record NZ_JBAQRT010000106.1, on the reverse strand, counting down.
AAACAGCACGAGCAGATGGGACAGGAAGCCCGCCACCATCTTCGCCCGGCGCGGCCGCCAGGCCCAGACCGTGGGCGCCACGTAATGGATATGGGTGATGCCTTGGCCCCGGATCTTCTTGCCGACGCGGAAGGAAAAGGCGGGAGCATCGACGGTGACGACGACATCGGGCCGGGTCTCGATGATGCGGGCCGCGACCTCGCGTACCCGGCGCAGGACATGCGCCGCCTTGGGCAGCACTTCCATGACGCCCAGCAGGGTAAGCTCGCCCATGGGAAACTGGCTGGTCAGGCCCTCGGCCGCCATCAAGGGACCACCGACGCCCGAAAACCGCAGGGCACCGCCATGCTCCCGCTTCAGGGCGGCCATCAGGCGGGCGCCCAGGGCATCGCCGGACGGCTCCCCGGCGATGATGAAGACATGCAAGGGGCTGACCCCCGGCAGATTGACCGGAGCCGTCACCGCACCACCCCCACGACGAAAAGACCAAGATCATCGGCCCGCGCGGCGACCGCCTCGCGGTCCATGACCAGGGTCGCCCCGGCAGCGGCCACGATACCGGCGAGACCGGCGGCGGCGGCGCCCTCGACGGTCGCGATGCCGATCACAGGCATGTCCACCCGCCTCTCCTGCTGGTGTTTCGGCAATTTGAGGAGAAGTCCGGCGCGCCGGTCCCAGCCCGCCCGCAATTCAGCCACCCTGGTCAGCATACGGTCCGTGCCCTCGGCCGCTTCGATGGCGAGGACATCGCCATCCGCGACAACGGCGCCCTGGCCGACATCGACACGCCCCAGAGCCTCGACCACCTCGATCGCCCGCTCGAGATCCGCGGCCAGTTCCGCCGGCAGCGCGATGCGGCCGAGCGGGCCGGCCGGCAGCAGGTGATCGTCCAGCACCTGATCGGCGCCGGTCACGCGGAAGCCTTCTTCCTCGAAGACGGCGACAAGGCATTTCAGCAGATTGTCGTCCCCCTTGCGCGCGGCGGAGACGACCCGGGGCAAAAGCCGCAGACCCTTCCAGTCGAGGCGCAGCGAGGCGAAATCCGGGCGGACGACATTGCCCGCCATCAGGACCTCGCCGCAGCCGGCCTCGCGCAGCAGCGACAGGATCTTGCCGACCTCGCCGATCGAAGCCCAGGCATCGGCGATGCCTTCATCCGGACGGGCCTCGGCCGAGCCGGTCAGGCCGACCACCGTGACCGGACGGCCCTGACGCCGACAGGCGGCGACGAGCCGGACCGGCAGGTCGCCGCCCCCGGCGACAATGCCGAGCCTGACGGCCCGGCCCGAGGGCTCAGGCGCCGCCACGATCGGCGCGCGGCAACACGAAGGAGCGCGCGGAATCGGCCTGCATGAAGGCGACGACATCCATGACCACATCGCTGTCGCCGAATTCCTCGGCGACATCGGCGAGGCGTTCCGCCAGCGTGCCTTCATCGGCGAACAGCAGGCGATAGGCCCGGCGCAACCCGTGGATCTGGTCGCGGCTGAAGCCGCGCCGTTTCAGGCCGATGATGTTGAGGCCCGCGAGGAACGCCCGATTGCCCATGACCGAGCCATAGGGAATGACATCCTGCTCGACGCCCGACATGCCGCCGATCATGGCATGGGCACCGATGCGGACATTCTGGTGAATGGCCGACAAGCCGCCGATATAGACGAAATCGCCCAGGGTGACATGACCGCCCAGCGTGCCATTGTTGGCCATCACGACATTGTTGCCGACATGGCAATCATGGCCGACGTGGCTGCTGACCATCAGAAGACAGTTGTTGCCGACCGAGGTCAGGCCGCCGCCGCCCACCGTGCCCGGATGGATCGTGGCGTGTTCGCGGATCATCGAATTTTCGCCGACGACGATGCGCGTGTCGTCACCGATCGGCTTCAGGGTCTGCGGCGGCGCGCCGATGACCGCGAAGGGGAAAACCTGGGTCCCGGCGCCGATGCGGGTATTGCCGGAGATGACGACATGGCTCTTCAGCTTGACGCCGTCGGCCAGTTCGGCCAGCGGCCCGACGACGCAGAACGGGCCGATCTCGACATCCTCGCCGATCTTCGCGGCGGGATCGACGATGGCACTGGCATGGATGATGGACAAGGCCGGCTCCTCAGCGGTCAAGGATCATGGCGGTGACCGTGGCTTCGGCGACGAGCGTGCCGTCGACCTTGGCGGTGCCGCGGAACTTCCAGACATTGGCGCGCTGGCGCACCTTCTGGACGTGAATACGCATCTGATCGCCGGGCTGAACCGGCTTCCGGAAGCGGCAGTCTTCGATCGACATGAAATAGACGAGGCGGCCTTCAGCCGCCGGCCCCAATCCCTGGATCACGGTGATCCCGGCGCATTGCGCCATGGCTTCGACGATCAGGACACCCGGCATGACCGGATATGACGGAAAATGGCCCTGGAAGAACGGCTCGTTGATCGTCACGTTCTTGATGCCCGTCGCGCTTTCCCCGCCGATCAGATCGACCACGCGATCGACCAGCAGCATGGGATAGCGATGCGGGATCATCTGCATGATCCGCGCGACGTCGACGGCCTGGAGTGTCACCCCGCTGGTCTCGCCGGCCTCAGACATTGTCATCCCCTTTGTGCTTTGCGATCCGCGACAGGGTTGCGAACTCGCGTAACCATTGCTTGATGGGCACGGCCGGCGTGCCGCCGACGGTAACGCCCGGCGGAACATCGCGCATGACACCGGCCTTGCCGGAAATCTGCGCCCCACTGCCGATGGTGAGGTGATCGGCGATACCGGCCCCGCCGCCGATGGCGACGAAATCCCCCACCGTGCACGAGCCGGAAATTCCCGACTGCGCGGCAAGGACGCAACCTCGTCCCATCTTCACGTTGTGACCGATCTGCACGAGATTGTCGATGATCGCGCCGTCGCCGACCACGGTGTCGCCATAGACGCCGCGGTCGACACAACTGTTGGCGCCGATCTCGACGTCGCAGCCGATGATCACGCCGCCGACCTGCGGAATACGCAGATGGCCAGCCGGCGGATTGGGCACGAAGCCGAAACCCGGCTCGCCGATACGAACACCGGCCAGCATGGTGCTGCGCGCGCCGATCACGGCATATCGCACCGAGACCAGGGGGCCGATATGCACGTCATCGCCCAGCACGACATTCTCGCCGATCACCGCGTTGGCGTCGACGATCACCCGGTGGCCGAGACGCGCGCCGGCACCAATCACAGCCCCCGGCCCGATCTCGCACCCGTCGCCCAGCTGGGCGTCGGCGCCAATACGGGCCGAAGGATCGATCCCGGCGCGGGCTTCCCGGCGCGGGTGGAACAATTGCGCGACACGGGCGTAAGCCACGGAGGGCTGCCGGCTGTAGAGCCGCGCGATGCCCCGGGGGGCCTTGCGTCCATGTTCCTCGCGCAGGATGACGGCGCCGGCATGGGTCGCCGCCAGGGCGGATTGATAGCGGACATGTCCGAGAAAGCTGACCTGGTCGGCCGCGGCGAATTCAAGCGGCGCGGTCCCGGATATCACCTGGCCGGGATCTGCATCCTCGGCCAGGGTTGCCCCGGCGATCTCCGCCAATGTCGCCAGGCTGAACGGCCCCCTCGCCATGAAAAAGCGGGCCTCGGCCATGGTCATTTCACAGGCGCGACATCGACCTTGATCGAAGGCAGCTTGGCGTCCAGCGCGGCCAGGACTTCCGTCGTGATCTCCAGCCTGGGGTCGAAATAGATGACTTCATTGGTGCCAAGCAGGACATTGGCGCCACGGGCGGTCATCAGATCGATGAAAATCGGCTGCAGCGCGTCCCGGACCTTGCCACCAGCGGCATCGACAGCTTCCGAAATGGCCTTGTTGCTGGCCTGGGCCCGGCGCTGCGCGTCGGCGACCTTGGTTTCGAATGCCTTCTGGCGCTTGTCCCGTTCGGCCTGGGACAGTTTCGGTGCGGCGTCGCGCAGCTTCTTTTCCTCGTCACGCAGGGCCTGCAGGTCCTTGTCGACGCTGGCCTGATATTTGGCCTGCACCGCCTGGATCTGGCGGCGCACGTCCTGAGATGCTTTGGACTGGGTCTGCAGCCGCTGATAATCAACGATCAGGGGCGCCGCCTGCGGGAAATCGGCGGCGGAAGCAGCCGGCACCAGCATCGCCGAAGCAAGACCGATGGCCAGGGTCAGACCCGCGAGAGCGGCTTTGATGGGGTTTTTCATGATCAGAATTTGGTCCCGAAGCTGAAACGGAAGACCTGCGTCTTGTCGTAGCTTTCCTTGAGCAGGGCATGGGCGAAGTCGACCCGGATCGGACCGAAGGGCGAATCCCACGAAATACCGGCACCGACCGACAGGCGCAGCGAAGAGTCGTCATCGACAGTCGTCGCGCTGGTGGTGTCCACCTCGAACAACGTGCCGAAATCGGTGAAGACGCTGGCGCGGATACCATATTCCTCGGGCAGGCCGACCGGGAAGCTGACTTCGGCCGTGCCGATCGCATAGATGTTGCCGCCAAGGGAGTCGGTGGTGGACGCGTCGCGCGGGCCGATACCGGCATCCTCGAAGCCACGGAAATTCTGCCCGCCGACATCGAAGCGGTCGTTCAGGTAGACATCCTGGCCAAGACCATGGATGTACCCGCCTTCGCCCGAAAGCGAGGCCACGACGCTGTCCGTGATCGGGTAGTAGAAATTGCCGCCCGCGGTCGAGCGGATATAGGTCACATCGCCGCCGAGGCCGGCGAAATCCTGCCCGACGAACAGGTAATAGCCATCGGTCGGCCGCTGCGGCCGGTCGCGCCGGTCATAGGACAGGACATAACCGACCATCGAGGTCAGGGTCTCGCCACGCGCGCCGGCTTCCTTGACCGAGGTCGAGGCGTATTCTCCGACGTTGGTGATATTGTCGAGGCGCAGGGTATAGCGCGTCGTCATGCGCAGATATTCGGACAGGCTGAAACCGGCGCGCAGGGCAAAGCCGCTGCGCTCCAGATCGTATTGCGCCTCGTCCTGATAATCCCGGTTGATGTTGAACACATCGATACCGGCGGCCACGTTCCGACCGAGGAAATAGGGCTCGGTGAAGCCGAAATCGAACTGAGTGCGCTTCTGCGACACGCTGGCCGAGATACGGATATCCTGGCCGCGGCCGAGCAGGTTGCGCTCGCGCACCGAGACTTCGCCGACGACACCTTCCGACGACGAGAAACCGGCGCCGACCTGCAATTCGCCGGTCGATTTTTCCTGCACGTCGACATTCATCACCGTGCGGTCGGGCGAGGAGCCCTGAACCTGCGTGACATCGACCTTTTCGAAGAAACCCAGGGCCTGCAGGCGCTGGCGCGACCGCTCCTTCTTCGCCGTGTTGAAGGCATCGCCTTCCGACAGGCGGAATTCGCGGCGGATCACTTCGTCGAGGGTACGGACGTTGCCGGTGATGTTGATCCGCTCGACATAGACCCGGGGCGCCTCGTTGATCTGGAAGGTGATCGAGACGGTCTGGGTCTCGCGGTCGCGCTTCAGCACCGGGCGAATGTCGACGAAAGCATAGCCGAGGTTGCCGGCGGCATCGGTCAGCTTGTCGATCGTCTTTTCGATCAGCTCGGCGTTATAGGTCTCGCCTTCCACCGCCAGCAGGCTGGGGCGCAATTCGTCGGGGACGAGATCGCGGATTCGGCTCTCGATATCCACCGGGCCGAATTTATAGATCGGGCCTTCGTCGACCGTGAAGGTGATGAAGAAGGCATCGCGCTCCGGCGTCAGGTCGGCGACCGAGGACAGCACGCGAAAATCGGCATAGCCGTTGATCAGATAGAATTTCCGCAGCAATTCCCGGTCGTAGGTCATGCGATCGGGATCGTAATTGTCTTCGGACGAGAAGAAGCGATACCAGCGCGATTCGCGCGTCGCGATTTCCTCGCGCAGGTCACCGTCCGTGAACGCCTTGTTGCCGATGAAGCTGATGCGCTCGACACCGGTGTTCGGGCCTTCCTTGATCTCGAACACGAGATCGACGCGGTTCTGCGGCAGCTGGACGATCTTGGGCTCGATCGTCGCGGCGAAGCGGCCGGCGCGGCGATACAGCTCCAGCATACGCTGGACGTCCGACTGAACCTTGGAGCGGGTGAAGATCGCTCGCGGCTTGACCTGCAATTCCTTGGTCAGCTGGTCTTCCGAGAGCTTGCTGTTCCCCTCGAGCACGACGCGGTTGATGATCGGGTTTTCCACCACGGTCACCACGAGGTCGTTGCCCTCGGCGCGGATCTGCACGTCACCGAACAGGCCGGTGGCATAGAGCGCCTTCAGCGATTCGTCGACCCGCAGGGGATCGAAGCGATCGCCCGCCCGGATGGTCATGTAGGAAGCGACGGTTTCCGGCTCGACACGCTGGTTCCCCTCGACCCGGACGGCCGAGACGATCGGTGCGGAAGATTCCGTACCAGCGCCGCCGACCTGGGCATGGGCGACAGGCGCCGCCGCAAGACCAACGGCCAGTGAAGCTGGCCCGACAAGCCGACGCGCAACGCGCAACATTGAGGACACCCCAAAACTCCCTCTGCCGCCGCCGATCAGGTGAAAAGCCGGCTGATGAAATCAACGACCCTAAGCTGGACGAGATCGTTCCAGGTCGCGAACACCATCAGCGTCAGCACCATGGCCAGACCGATGCGGAAACCGAATTCCTGAATCCGTTCGCCCAGCGGCCGTCCGCGCATGGCTTCAAACGCATAGAACAACAAGTGCCCGCCGTCCAGCATCGGTACTGGCAAAAGATTGAACAAACCAAGGTTTACCGAAAGCGCGGCGATCAACCAGATGAAATTCTCCAGTCCGGCCCGCGCCATCCGCCCCGACATGTCGGCGATTCGCAGGGGCCCGCCCAATTCCTCGGTGCCCCTGGTGCCGCCGATCATCTGGCCGACAGCGGTCACGGTGACATGGACGACCGTGCCCACCTCCCGCGTCGCGTACCAGGCCGAATCAAAAACGCCGCGTTCCTTGAACTCGACGCCGGCCGGCGCGACGCCCAGAAGACCGATCTTCTGCTTGCCGCCCTGGCCATCGTCGATCTCGGTCACCGTCGGGGTGACGTCGATGGACAGGACCTGGCCCGCGCGCTCGATGTCGACACGCACCGGCGTGCCCTGATTGAGGCGCATCAGCAGGCGCAGATCCTCAAAACTCTCGACCGAGCGGCCATCGACGGCCTTGAAGCGGTCGCCGGGCTGCAGGCCGGCCTTCTCGGCCGCGCTGCCGGGCGAGACCGCGTCGACGACGGGAGACGTGAAGGGTTGTCCCAGGGTGATGAACAGGCCGAAGAACAGCGCGATCGCCAGCAGGAAATTGGCGGCCGGGCCGGCCGCGGCGATCGCCGCGCGCTTGCCCACGCTCTGCCCCTGATAGCTCACGCGCTTTTCGGCCTCGGTCAGCTGAAGGCTACCGTCCGGCAGCGCCGAAGTCGCATCGGCATCGCCGAAAAAGCGGACATAGCCGCCAAGCGGCAGGATCGAGACGCGCCAGCGCGTGCCGCGCCGGTCGGTCCAGCCGAAGAGTTCGCGCCCGAAACCGATCGAGAACACCTCGATCTTCACGCCGCAGCGCCGCGCGACCCAGAAATGGCCGAACTCATGGACCGAAACCAGCACCGAGATGGCGATGACGAAGAAAATGATCGTGTGTAGCGACGAGCCGATGCCGCCGATGATATCGCCCAAGGACTGGTGCCTTTCCTCACGCGGGACCCGTGGGCCCCGCCTGCTTCCCGATTTTCATGACGCTCGCCGGATGAAGGCTTCCGCCCTCCCCCTTGCCGCCTCGTCGGCGGCCATGACCTCTTCCAGGCATCCGGCGCCGAAACTACCCGCGCAGTCGGCAACGACCTGTTCAACGACAGTCGCGATCTCAAGAAAGCCGATGCGCCTGTCCAGAAAAGCAGCCACCGCGACTTCATTGGCCGCGTTAAGAATTGTAGGCGCCGCCCCGCCGCATTTCAAGGCGTGGCGGGCAAGCCGAAGCGCCGGGAAGCGCTGCGGGTCCGGTGGCTCGAAGGTCAGGCGCGCGATGCTCGCGAGATCGAGCCGGGCCACCGGCGTTTCCATCCGGTCGGGCCAGGCCAGCGCGTAGGCGATCGGCACCCGCATGTCGGGCGAGCCGAGCTGCGCGAGCACCGAACCATCGACATATTCGACCAGGCTATGAATGACCGACTGGGGATGAACCAGGATGTCGATGCGGTCTTCCGGCATGGCGAAGAGGTGATGAGCCTCGATCAGCTCCAGCCCCTTGTTCATCATGGTCGCCGAATCGACCGAGATCTTGGCGCCCATCGACCAGTTGGGATGAGCGACCGCCTCGGCCGGGGTCGCCCGCGCCATGGCGTCGTGATCGACCGAGCGGAAGGGGCCGCCGGACGCGGTCAGGATCAGGCGGGAAATGCGCGCGCGCTGCGCCGTGTCGAAGACCTGGAAGATCGCGTTGTGTTCCGAATCGACAGGCAACAGGGTCGCGCCGCAGTCGGCCACCGCCCTCATGACGATATCGCCCGCGCAGACGAGGGATTCCTTGTTGGCCAGGGCGACGACCGCGCCCCGGCGCACCGCCGCCAGCGTGGGCGCGAGGCCGGCGGCCCCGACGATCGCCGCCATGACGATTTCGGACGGCATTTCCGCCGCCTCGATCACCGCCGCGTCCCCGGCCCCGACCCGGATGCCGAAGCCCGAGAGGGCTTCGCGCAGGACAGGCAGAGCGGCCGGATCGGCGCTGGCGACGAAGGCCGGGCGGAACTGCCGGGCCTGGGCGACCAGGACGTCGAGCCGTTTGTGGGCGACCAGCGCGGTCACCTCGAAATCGTCCGGGTTGCGGGCGACGAGATCGAGCGTGCTGGAGCCGACCGAACCGGTCGAGCCCAGCACGGTCAGACGACGCCGGTTGCCCCCTGCCCTCATCACAGCCACCCGAGACCGATCGCCACCGCCGCCACGGGCGCCGCGAACAGCAGGCCGTCCAGACGGTCGAGGAAGCCGCCATGGCCGGGAATGAGGTTGCTGGAGTCCTTGACCCCGAAATGTCTCTTCATCGCGCTCTCGCAAAGATCGCCGACCTGGCTCCAGCCGCCGACCACGCCGCTGACCAGGGCAAGGCCGAGGGGATGGGGCAATTCGACCCCGCTGGCCGTCACGCCACCGACCACGACGGCCGCGATCACCCCGCCGATCAGTCCCGCCCAGGTCTTCTTCGGGCTGATCCGGGGCGCCAGTTTCGGCCCGCCGATCGCGCGGCCGGCGGCATAGGCCCCGGTATCGGTCGCCCAGATCGTCGCCAGCAGCCAGTAAACCTGGGCGGTGCCCAGTGTCGCATCGAAACGCAGCCAGATCATGGCAAGACAAGGCAGGGCCACATAGGGAACGGCCATCGCCGGCCACAGGGCTCCGATCCCCCGCAGCCGGGCGAACAGGACGGCGGCCGGCACGCTGGAGCCGGTCAGCCACAGCGCCAGATCGAAGCGGCCGGCAACCCCCGCCGCCAGGGCGGCGAGGAAAAATCCGCCGTGCAGGGCGGCCAGTGCCCCCGATCCGTTCCCGGTGGTGATCCGGTCCCATTCATGGACGAGCAGCAGCCCGACGATGCCGACAAGGGCAAGAAACCAGACCCCGCCCAGATGGACCGCCGCCAGCCCGACCAGGGCGAGAATGACACCCGAGGTCAGCCGGACCCGCAGGTCGTTTCCCGGCGCGCCGCTGCCGCGATCGGCCTTGAGCGGTTCCGTCATTCCTTGTTCGCACCGAAACGGCGGTCGCGGGTCTGGTATTCCTTGAGGGCGGCGGCGAATTGCTCGCGCCCGAAATCGGGCCACAGCGTGTCGGTGAACACGAGTTCGGCATAGGCCGCCTGCCACAGCAGGAAATTCGACAGGCGCTGTTCCCCCGAGGTCCGGATGACGAGATCCGGATCCGGGATACCGGCGGTCTCGAGGCAGGCGGCGAAGCGGCTTTCGTCGATCTCCTCCGGTCGCAGGCGGCCGGCGGCCACCGCCTCGGCGAGGCGGCGGGCCGCCTGGACGATTTCGCCCTGCCCGCCATAGGAGACGGCCAGAATCAGGGTCAGCCGGCTGTTGGCGATGGTTCTCGCCTCGGCCTCGGCGATCAGCTGCCGGATATCATTCGGCAGGCGGCCACGATCCCCGATCACGCGAACGCGGACATCGTTGCGGTCGAGTTCGTCGAGTTCGCTGCGCAGGTAGATCCGCAGCAGCGACATCAGCCCGCCGACCTCTTCCTCCGGCCTCTTCCAGTTCTCGGACGAGAAGGCGTAGAGCGTCAGGTATCTGACGCCGAAATCCCAGGCCGCCTCGACGACGCGGCGCACGGCATCGGCGCCGCGCTTGTGGCCAGCGATGCGGGGCAGCAGACGTGCCTTGGCCCAGCGCCCGTTGCCGTCCATGATCACGGCGACATGGCGGGGCACCACGACCTGCTTAGCCTCAACCAGCTGGTTCATCGTCATTCCCTGGCCAGGGATCGCCATCCTCAGACCTGCAGGATTTCCTTTTCCTTCGACGTCAGCGAAGCGTCGATGGCGGCGATCGCCTTGTCTGTGAGGGACTGCACTTCGTCGGCATAGATCTTGTGATCGTCCTCGGAAATCTTGCCGTCCTTTTCCAGTTTTTTCAGCTGCTCCATGCCGTCGCGGCGCACGTTGCGCACGGCGACACGGGCCTGTTCGGTATATTTCGACGCCAGTTTCACCATTTCCTGACGGCGTTCCTGGTTCAGTTCGGGGATCGGAATGCGGATCAGCGTGCCGTCGACCACGGGATTGACGCCAAGGCCCGAATTGCGGATCGCCTTTTCCACCGCGCTGACCGAGCCGCGGTCCCAGACCGAGACGGACAGCATCCGGGGCTCGGGCACCGAGATCGAACCGACCTGGTTGATCGGCATGGACGCGCCATAAACCTCGACGGTGATCGGATCGAGCAGCGTGGGCGACGCCCGGCCGGTGCGAAGACCGGCGAATTCATGGCGAAGATTTTCGACGGCGCCGTTCATGCGCCTCTCGATCGAATCGAGATCGGGCTCGTCGGACAAGGTGTTACTCCCTTTCCCTGATGATGGTGGATTTGGCTTCGCCCCTGAGCACCGAGACCACGGGTTCCGACAGGTTGAACACCAGGATCGGGATGCGGTTCTCGCGCGCGAGCGCGATGGCCGAGGCATCCATGACCCGCAGGTCCATGCTCAGCACGTCGTGATAGGTCAGTTCGTCGAAGCGGACGGCATTGGGATCGCGCTTGGGATCGGCGGAATAGACGCCGTCGACCTGTGTGCCCTTCAGCATGGCGTCGCAGCCCATTTCGGCGGCGCGCAGGGTCGCCGCGGTATCCGTCGTGAAGAACGGATTGCCGGTGCCGGCGGCGAAGATGACGACGCGGCCCTTTTCCATGTGGCGGATCGCCCGCCGGCGGATATAGGGCTCGCACACCGACGTCATCGGAATGGCCGAGATGACCCGGGTCTGCAGGCCCTGCTTTTCCAGCGAATTCTGCAGCGCGAGGGCGTTCATCACCGTCGCCAGCATCCCCATGTAATCGGCGGTCGCCCGTTCCATGCCGCGCGCGGCGACGGACAGGCCGCGAAAGATGTTGCCGCCGCCTATGACGAGGCAGATCTCGATACCGAGGTCATAGACGCCCTTGATGTCGGCGGCGATGCGGTCGACCGTCGTCTGGTCGATGCCATAGGACTGGCCGCCCATCAGGGCCTCGCCCGAGACTTTGAGAAGGATGCGGCGGAAATTCGGGGTTGTCATGACAGGGAATATCCAGACGCGAGCGCAGGCCGCCCCGTGGCCAATATGCGGAGCCGGTCACGCGGTATAACATCGGACCGTCGCAGGGCCAACCGTGACCGCCGCTCCCGTCCCATTTTGCTTCAGGTCATGAAAAAGGCCCGGCGCCGCGAAAGCGCCGGGCCCTTCAGAGGCTGATCGGATCAGCGGCCGGCCTGGGCGGCCACTTCCGCGGCGAAGTCATTCGCCTGCTTCTCGATGCCTTCGCCGAGGGCGTAGCGCACGAAACCCGTGACCTTGATCGGGCTGCCGGCGTCCTTGGCGGCGGCCTCGACGGCCTTGCTCACCTTGGTCTCGCCGTCGATGATGAAGACCTGCTCCAGGAGCACGACTTCCTCATAGTACTTGCGGATACGGCCTTCGATCATCTTCTCGATGATGTTGTCCGGCTTGCCCGAAGCGCGGGCCTGCTCGGTCAGCACGTCACGCTCGCGCGCGACCAGCGACTGGTCGAGCGAGGCGACATCGAGCGAAGCCGGGCTGGTCGCCGCGATATGCATCGCGATCTGCTTGCCGAGGGCTTCCAGCTTCTCGGCCGGGGCCGCCGATTCGAGCGCGACCAGCACGCCGATCCGGCCAAGGCCCGGCGCGGTCGCCGAGTGGATGTAGGACGCGACCACGCCCTGCGGCACTTCGAGCACGGTGGCCCGGCGCAGGTTCATGTTCTCGCCGATCGTCGCGATCAGGTTGGTGAGCTCGTCCTTCACCGCCTTTTCCGAGCCGGGGTAACCGGCTTCGGCGACGGCGGCGATGTCCGAACCCGCGTCGATCGCGACCTTCGCCACATTGGCGACGAAGGACTGGAACGCCGGGTTGCGCGCGACGAAGTCCGTCTCGGAATTCACCTCGACGACGGCGGCCTTGGTGCCATTGGCGGCAACCGCGACCAGACCTTCCGCGGCGACGCGGTCGGCCTTCTTGGCGGCGGCCGACAGGCCCTTCTTGCGCAGCCAGTCGATCGCCTGCTCGATGTCGCCGCCGTTCTCGGCCAGCGCCTTCTTGCAGTCCATCATGCCGGCGCCGGTCTTGCCCCGCAGGTCCTTCACGAGGGCCGCTGAAACCTCAGCCATGGATCATACCTTTCTTCGGTTCTGCGATCAGGGACGGGACCCAGGCGTTACGCCTGGGTCGCCTCGCCCGAAGCGGCCTCGGCCGCCGATGCGGCGGCTTCGGCTTCCGCGGCCTGGAGGGCCGCTTCTTCCGCCTCGACGTCGACGAGATCCTCGATCCCGCCGATGTCGACACCGGCCGCGGTCAGCTCGGCCTGGATGCCGTCGAGCACGGAACGGGCGACCAGATCGCAATAGGTGGTGATGGCGCGCAGGGCGTCATCATTGCCCGGCACCGGATAGGTGATGCCGGCGGGATTGGAATTGGAGTCGACGATCGCAACGACCGGGATGCCCAGCTTGTTGGCTTCCTGGACGGCGATGTCTTCCTTGTTGGTGTCGATGATGAAGAGGATGTCCGGCAGGCCACCCATCTCCTTGATGCCGCCGAGCGCGCGTTCCAGCTTTTCCTTCTCGCGCTGCAGGTTCAGCTGTTCCTTCTTGGTGAGGCCGAGGGCCTCGCCCTGGAGCTGCTCATCGAGGGTCTTCAGGCGCTTGATCGACTGGGAGATGGTCTTCCAGTTGGTCAGCATGCCGCCGAGCCAGCGGTGGTTCACGTAATACTGGCCGCAACGCGCCGCCGCATCGGCGACCGGCTGCTGCGCGGTGCGCTTGGTGCCGACGAAGAGCACGCGGCCGCCACCGGCGACGACGTCGCGAATCGACTGCAGGGCGCGGTGCAGCATCGGCACCGTCTGGCCCAGATCGATGATATGGACATTGTTGCGGACGCCGAACAGGAACGGCGCCATGCGCGGGTTCCAGCGGTGGGTCTGGTGGCCGAAGTGAACGCCGGCTTCAAGCAGCTGGCGCATGGTGAACGAAGGAACGGACATCGTATGTACCTTTTCCGGTTGAGCCTCCGCAGGGTGTCGTTCGGAAATCCGAACACCGGAGCGACGGCGGAACCTCTCCGCAGCCGCGACCCCACGTGTGGAATGGCGCGGCTATTACCCCCGAATGGCGGCAAAAGCAAGGTTCATGTGGGAATCCGCGGATTGTAAACAAGGGGACAGTCGCGATCCCGGCTCTTTGTCATGATACTCGGAATCAGAATGGGGAGAGAGACATGGCCTTGCGAATCGTCGTCCTGGGGGCCGGATTGATCGGCGGCTATGTCGGTGGCCGGCTGGCGGCGGCGGCGGGCGATGTCACTTTCGTCGGCCGGCCCCGCCTCATCGACGTGCTGCGCGACAAGGGTCTGACCCTGACCGATCTGGACGGCGCCCGCTTCACCCTGGCGCCGGAGACCCTGTCGCTGGCGACCGAGCCCGCCGCCCTCGCCGCCGCCGACCTCATCCTGCTCGCGGTGAAAAGCACCGGCACCGAGGGCGCGGCGGCCGAGATCGCCGCCCATGCGCGGCCCGGCATCCCCGTGGTCAGCCTGCAGAATGGCGTCTCCAATCCCGAGCGGCTGCGCGCCCTGCTGCCCGGGCGGCCGGTGATCGCCGGCATGGTGCCCTTCAACGTGGCCGAGCCGGCGCCCGGCCATGTCCACCAGGGCACGAGCGGCCATATCGCGATCGAGGACCGGGCGGAGATCGCGCCCCTCGTCCCGCTCTTCGCCGCCGCCGGCCTGCCCCTCGACCTTCACGCCGACATGCTGCCAGTCGCCTGGGCCAAGCTGCTGATCAATCTGAACAACGCCATCAACGCCCTGTCGGGCCTGCCCCTCGCCGCCCAGATCGCCGACCGCGACTACCGGCGCGGCTTCGCCCTGTGCCAGCGCGAGGCGCTGGGCCTCATGAAGATCGCGGGCATCGCGCCGGCGCGGCTGGGCCCCCTGCCCCCGTCCCGGATGCCTCTCATTCTGTCCCTGCCGAACTGGCTGTTCCGCCGCCTGAGCCAGCGCGGCGGCACCCCGAAGATCGACCGCCACGCCCGCTCCTCCATGGCCGACGATCTCCTCGCCGGGCGCAAGACCGAGGTCGATTACATCAATGGCGAAGTGGTGGCCCTCGCCACCCGCCTCGGGCGGCGGGCGCCCGTGAACGCGCGGGTGATCGGACTCATTCGCGAACGGGAGGCCGGCGGCCCGGCGATACAGGGCGCGGCGTTGCTGGCGGCCTTGCGCGGGGCGGCCTGACCCACCTCTCCCCCCGCCCTCTCCGCCCTTCAGGGGGGAGCGGGCCGGGGTGAGGTGGGCGGCCAAAAACAAAGGGCGCCCCGGTTGCCCGGGACGCCCTTCATTCAAAATCCCGAAGGATCAGGCGGCGGCCGAATCGGTCGCTTCCTCGTCCGGGTCCTTCTGCAGCTCTTCGAGCGAGACTTCACGCTCGGTCTTCTGCGCGATCTCGATCATCAGGTCGACGACCTTGTCTTCATAGATCGGCGCGCGCAGCTGGGCCTGAGCCTGTTCGTTCTTGCGGAAGAAGTCGATGACCTCCCGCTCCTGGCCAGGCCAGCGGCGGGCCTCGTCCATGATCGCCCGGTTCACTTCCTCGGGCTTCACCTGGACGTTGTTGCGGCGGCCGACCTCGGCCAGCAGCAGGCCGAGGCGGACACGGCGTTCCGCGATCGGGCGATATTCGGCGACGAGCTCCGCCTTCTTCTCGTCCGACGGCGCTTCGCCATCCTCGGAGAGCTGACGGGTGATCTGCTCGATCTCGATGCCGACCAGGCTCTCGGGCACGGCGAAATCATGGAGATTGGCCAGGGCGTCGAGCAGGTCGCGCTTCAGGCGCTGGCGGCTCAGGGCGCCGTGCTGGCGCTCGATCTGCTCGCGCATCGCCTTCTTCAGCGCTTCGAGGTCTTCAAGACCGAAGCCCTTGGCGAATTCGTCGTCGATCACCACTTCGGCGGCGATCTTCACTTCCTTCACCTCGACGTCGAAGACGGCGTCCTTGCCGGCGAGTTCCTTGGCGCCGTAGTCGGCCGGGAAGGTCACGTTCACCTTCACGATGTCGCCCGCCTTGGCGCCGAGGAGCTGTTCCTCGAAACCGGGGATGAAGCGGCCCGAGCCGAGCTCGAGGTCGACACCATCGGCGGAGCCGCCCTCGAACACTTCACCGTCGACACGGCCGACGAAATTGATCGTCAGCTGGTCGCCGTGCTTGGCGGTACGGCCTTCCTCGGCGACGAAGTTCTTACGCTGGTCGGCGAAGCCCTTCATCATGGTCTCGACCTCGTCGTCGGAGACGGGAGCGACCAGCTTCTCGAGGGTGATGTCCTTGACTTCGGCGGGCTCGAATTCCGGCAGGACTTCGAGCGCGATCTTGAATTCCAGATCTTCGCCCTTGCCGGCCTTGGTCACTTCGACCTTGGGCTCGGTCGCCGGGCGCAGGTTGCGCTCGGTCAGGGTCGACTGGATCGACTGATTGACCTTTTCCTGCAGCACTTCGCCGAGGGCCGCGTCGCCATGGGTCTTGGCGACCAGGCTCATCGGCACCTTGCCCGGACGGAAGCCCGGCATGCGGATCTTGGTCGAGAGGTCCTGCAGCTTGGCCTTCACTTCGGCGTCGATGGCAGCCGCACCGATGCTGATCAGAAATTCGCGCTTCAGGCCGTCGGAGGCGGTCTCGGTTACGTTCATCGCTCTTTCTTCCGGGATCTCTCTGGTGCGGGCGGAGGGACTTGAACCCCCACGACTTGCGCCACCAGAACCTAAATCTGGCGTGTCTACCAATTCCACCACGCCCGCATTGGAACACCGCCGCGCCGGCACGCCCGTCGCGACCCATGGTGGATGCGGGATTTAGCCCGCCTGCCCCCTGCCCCGCAAGTGATTTTCAGCGATTTGCAGGGCAATCGGCAGTCGCTCGACCAGATCCTCGGCGATCAGGCCGCGCCCGAAGCCTTCCGCCGCCGCGCCATGCAGCCAGACCGCCGCCGCCGCCGCCTCGAACGCCGGCATGTGCTGGGCCAGCAACCCGCCGATCATCCCGGCGAGGACATCGCCCGTGCCGGCGGTCGCCAGGGTGGGCGGCGCATTGTCGTTGATGGCGACGCGCCCATCGGGCGAAGCGACGCAGCAATCGGCGCCTTTCAGGACGACGGTCGCCCCGCTTTCCCTTGCCGCCGCCGCCGCCCGTTCGGCCCGGGACGGCAGGCCGGCCAGATGAGGGAACAGACGGGCGAATTCGCCGTCATGGGGGGTGAGCACGAGGTCCGCGCCCCGCGCCCGCCACAGGATCTCGGCCCGGCCCGCCGCCGAGGTCAGGGCATCGGCATCGAAGACGCAGGCACAGCCGGCCGCCAGCGCCATGCGGCAATGCTCGAAGGTGACATCTCCGATGCCGGCGGCGGGGCCGATCACCGCCGCGTTGCGCCGCCGGTCGGACAGGAACAGGGCAAGGCCGGCCGGCCCGTCGATCTCGGCGACCATGACCGCCGTCTGATGGGCGGCGATGACCCGGGCCGCCTCGGCGTCGCCCAGGGTGGTGACGAGG
>NZ_JBAQRT010000105.1:0-17160 GCF_049306435.1 Zavarzinia sp. | reverse complement strand
GCGCCGGCCCGAGCCGGAAGCCGTCGCGGCCCCGCGCGAGGAGAAAATGGCCGAGCGCCCGCGCGAGGAGAAATCCGAACGGCCGCGTGAAGAGAAATCCGAGCGCACCCGCGATTTCCGCGATGCGCCTGATCGCCGCGATTACAATGAACGCCGTCCGCCGCGCCGCCGCGACGACGACCTCGGCCCCAGCGTGATCGGCTTTGGCGACCATGTCCCGGCCTTCATCCTGCGCCCGGTCTATCCGGTCAAGGACACGGGCCGCGCCAACGAGGCCTGAACCACAGGCTTCCGACCGATATGAAACCCCCGGGCGAGACCATCGCCCGGGGGTTTTTCATGTCACCCCCTCGGCGGAGGGCCGCGGCACTTTCGAGGATGGCACGCAGGACATCATCACCTTCGCCAATGGCGCCTCGGTCCACGCCAGCGATTTCGTCTTCGTCTAGGCGCCGCCCCCGTCCTGTCGGCTCGCCCCGAGCATCGGCAGGACGGGGGAGACCAGGCGGGCCAGTTCGGCGGCATTGCCGGCGCCGATCTTGGCCAGCACCCGGCCCCGATGCACCTCGACCGTGCGGATCGCGATGCCCAACTCCCCGGCGATCTGCTTGTTCAGCTTGCCGTCGATCATGCGCTCCATCACCTCGGCTTCGCGGGCCGACAGGCTGCGGATCTTGCGGGCGATCGTGTCCACCGTCCGGGTCTCGACCTGACGCCTGACGAACCGGGCGATGGCCGCCTTGGCGAGATCGACGATCTGATTGTCGTTGAAGGGCTTTTCCACGAAATCGAAGGCCCCGGCCTTCAGCGTGCTGACCGCGACGGGCACGTCGGCATGGCCGGTGAGAAAGATCACCGGCGCCTCGCTGCCCATGGCCCGCAGCCGCTCGAACACTTCGGGGCCGGAGAGCCCATGCATTCGCACGTCGAGGATGATGCAGGCGCAATCATCCAGGGGCTGCGCCTCCAGAAAGGCTTCGCCCGAGCCCCAGCCGGTGGCGGCAAGGCCACGGGAGGCGAAGAGAAACGCGAGGGCGTCGCGGATCGTCTCCTCGTCGTCGACGATATGGATGGTTCCGGTCATTCGGCCGCAAGTTCCGCTGCCTTGGCCTGCGCCGGCAGGATGACGGTGAAGACCGTCCCCGCCACCGCGCCGCGCCGGAAGGTCAGCTGCCCGCGATGCAGTTCCACCAGGGTCCGGCAGATGTTCAGCCCCATGCCCATGCCATGCGGCTTGGTCGAAGTGAAGGCATCGAAAACATGCTCCGCCAGCGCGGGCTCGATGCCATGGCCCAGATCCGCGACCTCGATCCGGACGTCGCCCTCCGCCGTCGTATCCAGCGTGACGCTTAACGTATCGCCCTGGCGTCGGCCCTCGGCCATGGCTTCCATGCCGTTGCGGATCAGGTTGATCAGGACCTGCTGGATCAGGATGCGGTCGGCGCGAACCTCGGGCGCGGGATGAAGCAGGGTCTCGATCACGACCCGCTGCTCCCGCGCCTCGGCGCCGAGGAAACCCACGGTCTCCCCGATCACATCCGGCAGCGACAGCGGGTCGAGCCGGGGTTCGCGCTTCTTCACGAGGTCCTGGATGCGCCGGATGATCTGCCCCGCCCGGCCCGCCTGCGTCGCCACCTTCTCGACCGCGAGGCGCATCATGGCGCCATCGGCCTGCCGCTGATCGAGGAGGTTCAGGGCGCCGGTGGCATAGCCCGCGATGGCCGACAAGGGCTGGTTCAGTTCGTGGGCCAGGGTGGAGGCCATCTCGCCCAGGGTGACGAGCCGGCCGGTGCGGGCCATGGCCTCGTCCTGGAGCCGGGCAGCCCGCGCCGCGCGCTTCGCCTCGGTGATGTCGATCACCGAGCCCATCCAGCCCCGGTGCACGCCAGCGGCATCGATCAGCGGCGCCTCGAAGACCTGGACATCGATCATGGTGCCATCGCGGCGGCGAAAGCCAGTCTCGAAGGCCTGCGGACGGGCCTGCCCGGCCGCGAGGGCGGCCTGGCGGCCGAGGGTTTCCTGCATCCGGTCCGGCGACCAATAGGGCATGGGCGGCAGGCGGCCGACCAGATCCTCGGCCGGCCAGTCCACCAGCTTGCAGAAGGCCGAATTGACATAGAGGATGCGGCCCTCGTGATCCTTGGCGCGCAGGCCGACGGTCAGGCTTTCCTCCATCGAATGGCGAAAGGCGATCTCGCCCTGCAGCAGCTTCTCGGCCCGCCGCCGCCGCCGCGCGCTGCGCTGGAGCGTCAGCAGGGCCATGATGGCGAACAGGGCCAGACTGGCGATGACCGCGACCAGCAACGTATCGAGGAAGCCCGCCGGGCGCTTGTAGGGCGTGATGGTCAGGACGGTGCCGCGCAAGGGCGGATCGAAACTGATGGAATGGCTGAGGGCCTCGGCATCGAGCGCGCGGCGCGCCCGCGCCGCCAGCGTGGTGCCGCCGGTATCGGCCAGGCGGACGCCATATTGTTCCGCGATCCACCAGGGAATATGCCGGTCGAGCAGCAGCGGCAGCGAGACCGTCGCCGTTACCACGCCGCCGCCGCCAACCGCGAGGCCGAAGCTGACCGTATCGTCCGCGATATCGCCGTAGACCGGCCGGGACAGGACAAGCCCCGTTCGCAGGATGAGCCCCGGCAAGCGGCCATCCTCATCCCCCGACAACCCCGGCACGGCCCGGATCAGGCGCCCCGCCGCATCATGCCAGGCGATCGACAGGACTTCCGGGTTGGAGGCGATATGCAGTCGCTCGCGCGCCTCGAGGACCTGGACCGAGGCGCCGCCCGCCGCATCGAGCGCGAGGCGGGCCAGCATGTCTTCGTCGATGGAGAGCTGAAAGCGCAGGGTCTGTTCGACCCACAGGGCATCGGTGGCGAGCTTGGTCCGATGCTGTTCGGTCTCGCCGCGATCGACCACCCAGACGAAAGCGGCGACAAGGCAGACAAGCGCGAGAATGGCGGCCAGCGGCACCAGCGACAGGAGATCGACCCGGCTGGTCGTCCATCCGTCCTGGATCACCCATGGGCTTTCCCCCGCGGCCTTTTCCTTGCCTTCCCGCAGCACCTGGTCCTCCCCGGCGATGCCGGTGCCTCAATCTCGATGCCGGGTTGCCCCCGGTCCATTGCGGTAACCCACAATAGCGGCGCCGTCCGGGACGTGGCAAGCAGTCAGCCTGACCGCCGACAAGCGCGGAATGCCTGGAGGAAACAAGATGTTGAATCGTCGCCAATTCACCCGGCTGGCCGGCACGGCCGCCCTGGCCCTGGCCGCGCCGGTCCCGGCCTTCGCCGCCCCGACCATCATCAAATTCAGCCATGTCGTCGCCCCGGATACGCCCAAGGGCAAGGGCGCCCAGAAGTTCAAGGAACTGGCGGAGAAATACACGAACGGCGCCGTGATCGTCGAAGTCTATCCGAACAGCCAGCTCTACAAGGACAAGGAAGAGCTGGAGGCGCTGCAACTCGGCGCGGTCCACATGCTGGCGCCGTCGCTGGCCAAATTCGGCCCCCTCGGCGTTCAGGAATTCGAGCTGTTCGACCTGCCCTATCTGATGGATGGCTATGACGCCCTGCGCAAGATCACCGATGGCGAGGTCGGCAAGATGCTGCTGGGCAAGCTGGAAGCCAAGGGCATCAAGGGCCTCGCCTATTGGGACAATGGCTTCAAGGTCATGTCGGCCAATTCGCCGCTGCACACGCCGGACGACTTCCTCGGCCTGAAGATGCGTATCCAGTCCTCGAAGATCCTCGAGGCCCAGATGCAGGCGCTGGGCGCCGTGCCGCAGGTCATGGCTTTCTCGGAAGTCTATCAGGCGCTGCAGACCGGCGTCGTCGACGGCACCGAGAACCCGCCCTCCAACATGTATACCCAGAAGATGCACGAGGTGCAGAAGCACGCCTCGCTCTCGAACCACGGCTATCTCGGCTATGCCGTGATCGTCAACAAGGCCTTCTGGGAAGGACTGGACCCGGCGATCCGCAGCCAGCTGGACAAGGCGATGACGGAATCGACCGAATACGCCAACTCGATCGCCAAGGAAGAAAACGAGAAGTCGCTGGCGGCGATGAAGGCGGCGGGAAAGACCGAATTCCACGAGCTGACGGCCGACGAAAAGGCGGCCTGGGTCGCCGTCCTCACCCCCGTGCACGAGAAGATGTCCGGCCGTATCGGCGCGGATCTGATCAAGCAGGCCTACGCCGCGCTGGGCCGCTGAAACCCTGGCTGAAACCCCGGGGGCGCGCCGCGCGCCCCCACTTCCTTCGAGGTTCGCCATGATCCTGCGCTTCCTCGACCGTTTCGAAGAGGTGATCATCTCGGTGCTGATGGCGGTGGCCGTCGCGCTGATCTTCGTCGCGGTCGTCCATCGCTTCTCCCTCGGCTTCGCCGCCGATATCGTTTCCTTCGCCCGCAAGAACGACATGCCGGATCTGGCGGACGCCGCCCGCTCCGTTTTCAAGACCATCAATGCCCTCAAGCTGACCTGGGCGCAGGAAGCCTGCATCTATCTCTTCGTCTGGATGGCCAAGTTCGGCGCCGCCTATGGCGTCCGGGTCGGCATCCATGTCGGTGTCGACATCCTCGTCGAGCGCCTGTCGCCCGAAAGGCGCCGGCCGGTGACCATCGTCGCCATGTCGGGCGGTGTGATCTTCACCGCGCTCGTCGCCTGGATCGGCGCCGATTTCGTCTGGCATGTCGCGGCCGGCGGCCAGACCTCGCCCGATCTCGAAATGCCCATGTGGGTGGTCTACCTCGCCGTGCCGCTCGGCTCGGCGCTGATGTGCTTCCGCTTCCTTCAGGCGCTGAGGCTCTACATCACCACCGGTTACATCGCGCATCACGACCACAGCGCGGTCGACGGTCTCGACGACGAGCCGGCGGCGCAGCCGAACGGGGGCCGCGCATGACCGCGATCATCGTCTTCCTGATCCTCGCCCTGCTGCTGGTCACGGGGATGCCCGTGTCCATCGCCCTCGGGCTCACGGTTTTCACCTTCCTCATCGCCTTCACCAATATCCCGATGGATTCGATCGCCCTGAAACTGTTCACGGGCATCGAGAAGTTCGAGATCATGGCGATCCCCTTCTTCATCCTCGCCGGCAATTTCCTGACCCATGGCGGTGTCGCGCGGCGGATGATCCGCTTCGCCACCTCGATGGTCGGCCATTGGTACGGCGGCATGGGGCTGGCGGCGGTCTTCGCCTGCGCGCTGTTCGCCGCGATCTCCGGCTCGTCCCCGGCGACGGTGATGGCGGTCGGCTCGATCCTGATCCCGGCCATGGTCAAGCAGGGCTATCCGCCACAATTCGGCGTCGGCACCGTCGCGACCGCGGGCGGTCTCGGCATCCTCATCCCGCCCTCGATCGTCATGGTCATGTATTCGGTCGCGACCTCGGGCATGGTGGTGACCGGGCCGGACGGCGGCCAGGTTCTCTCCGCCTCGATCGGCTCGCTGTTCATCGCCGGTGTCGTGCCGGGCTTGATGCTGGCCATGATGCTGGGCGGCACCACCATGTACCGCGCCTGGAAGAACGGCTATCCGCGCATGGCGCGGGCCAGCTGGCGCGAACGGATCAAGGCCTTCCGCGAAAGCGTCTGGGGCCTGATGCTGATCGTCATCATCATGGGCGGCATTTATGGCGGCATCTTCACCCCGACCGAGGCGGCGGCGGTTTCCGCGGTCTATGCCTTCGTCATCGCCATCTGGGTCTACAAGGACATCAAGCTGCGCGACGTGCCGAAGGTGCTGCTGTCGTCGGCGGCGATGTCGGCGATGCTGCTCTACATCATCACCAACGCCGTGATGTTCGCCTTCATCCTGACCTCGGAGCAGATCCCGCAGGCCCTGTCGGAATGGCTGGTCGGCCTTGGCCTGGATCAGTTCGGCTTCCTGTTGGCGGTCAACCTGATCCTTCTCGTCATCGGCATGGTGATGGAGCCGTCGGCCATCGTCCTGATCATGGCGCCGATCCTCTATCCGGTCGCGGTGAAGCTGGGGGTCGATCCGGTGCATTTCGGCATCATGATGGTGGTCAACATGGAGATCGGCCTGATCACGCCGCCCGTCGGGCTCAATCTCTATGTCGCCTCGTCCATCTCCCGACTTGGCCTGACCGAGGTGACCAAGGCGACCTGGCCCTGGCTGCTGACCGTCCTGGTCTTCCTTGGCCTCATCACCTATCTGCCGAGCATCGTGCTCTTCCTGCCGCGCCTGATGGGCATGTGACGGCGACAAGAAAACGCCCCGGCCTTTCGGCCGGGGCGTCGTCATTTCACCCGTGGCGTTATGGTCACTTCAGCATGAAGGCCATCAGCTTCTCGATCCGCGGACCGAAGGGCGGCCGCATCATCGAGAGCAGGTTGAACTTCGACTGATGCATAACCGACTTCTTGTGGCTGAAGGTCAGGAAGCCGTCGCGGCCGTGGTAGGAGCCCATGCCGGAGGGACCGACACCGCCGAACGGCAGATCTTCCTGGGCGACATGCATCACCGTCTCGTTGATGCAGGCCCCGCCCGAGGTCGTGCGGCTCAGCACCTTGTTCTGCACCGCCTTGTCGTCGGAGAAGACATAGAGCGCGAGCGGCCGGCCATGGTCGTTCACATAATCGATCGCCTCGTCGATCTGGCGATAGGTCTTGATTGGCATCAGCGGCCCGAAGATTTCGTCCTGCATCACCTTCATATCCTCGGTCGCGTCGAGGATCAGGGTCGGCGGGATCTTGTGGGTCGGCTGCTGCTCGAAATTCTCGTTGCCCGGATTGACCTCGACCACCTTGGCGCCCTTGGCCTTGGCGTCGGCGATCAGGCCGCGCAGCCGGTCGTAGTGGCGCTGGTTGACGACCGAGGTGTAGTCGTCATTGTCCTTCAGGGTCGGATAGGATTTGGCGACCTGCTTCGAGACCAAGTCGATGAACTGGTCCCGCTTCTCCTCGGGCACGAAGACGTAATCGGGGGCGACGCAGGTCTGGCCGGCGTTCAGGAACTTGCCCTGCACGATGCTGCCCACCGCCGCTTCCATGCGGGCGCCGCGGTCGACGATGGTCGGCGACTTGCCGCCGAGTTCCAGCGTGACCGGCACCAGGTTCTCGGCCGCCGCACGCATGACATGACGGCCGACCGAGGTCGCGCCGGTGAAGAACAGATGGTCATAGGGCAGCTTGGAGAAGGCTTCGCCCACGTCCGGCCCGCCGGTGACGACCGAGACCTCGAGATCCGAGAAGGCGGCGCCCAGCACCTTGGCCATCAGGTCCGAGGTGCGCGGGGTGAATTCCGACGGCTTCAGCATGACCCGGTTGCCGGCGGCGAAGGCCGCGGCCATCGGCCCGAAGGCCAGCTGGATCGGATAGTTCCACGGCGAGATGATGCCGATCACCCCGAGCGGCTGGAAGATGATGCGGTTCGACGCCGGGAAATAATTGATCGAGGTCGGCCGCTTCTCGGGCTGCATCCATTTGGCGAGATGCTTCGACATATGCTTGATGCCTTCGGCGGTGACCACGAAATCGGTCAGCATCGTCTCGTGCTTCGAGCGATGGCCGAAATCGGCCGAGACCGCGTCGAGGAAGGCGTCCTTGTTGTCGAGCAGGGCTTTCTTCAGCCGCGCCAGGCGATCGCGGCGCAGGGCGACCGAGGGCGGACCCATCTTGAGGAAATCCTTGCGCTGGCGGTCCAGGGTCGTCCGCAGGGCCGCGGCGACACCACCAACCTCGATTCTCGCTTCCACAGTGCTCATGTTTCCTCTCCCCGGGCCGTAAGGCCTCTTTCAACCGAATTTGATCCGATAATTTGTCAGACTATGCGCGCAAGCGCGAGACGGCGCAATATTTTCACCCTGACTGCAATATGACAGTTTTTTTGTGCAGTGCGGAAAAATCGCGGTTGACGCAATGCACGTAAAAGCATATCTACGCTTCATGTTGCGTCGCACCATTTTGTAGCCGTGCGGCGGCAGGTACCCGCGTAGCCAAATCCCCTTTCACACAATAATCCGATCAGGAGAGTTGAAATGGCCACCAAGAAGAAGACTGCCGCCGGTGACGTTGCTGGCGAAGTCATGGAGACTGTCGTGGAATCCGTCGAGACCGTCGAAGAAGCCACCCAGAAGGCCGGCGAAGCCGTCGAGACCGCCATCGACAACGCTGGCAGCCAGCTCGAGAAGGCCATTGCCTGGAGCCGCGATCAGGTGACGGAAGTCACCGCCAAGGTCGAGGAAAACACCAAGAAGGCCGTCGCCGAGGTGAAGGACAACTTCGTCAAGGCGACCGACTGGAGCCGCAGCCGCTACCAGACCCTGAAGACCAATGCGACCGAAGCCGCCGAATTCGGCAAGGCTTCGATGACCGATGTCGTCGCGTCGGGCAAGGCCGCGGCCGAGGGCCTGAAGTCGGTCGGCGAAGCGGTCGTCGAGGCCGTGAAGATCGCGACCGAGGAAAACGTCGACACCGCCAAGAAGCTGTGGGCCGTGAAGTCCATCGGCGAGGCCGTCGACCTGCAGGACAAATACACCCGCACCGCCATCGACCTCTATCTGGCGCATACCCAGAAGATCGCCGAGACCACCGCTTCGGCGTTCCGCGCCACGATCGAGCCGCTGCACGCCCGCTTCGCCGCCCTCGCGGCTGAAGTCGAAAAGCGCCGCGTCGCTTAAGTTTCCGGCGATAGCATGCTATAGGGGCGGCCTTGTGCCGCCCCTTTTCTTTGTCTGCCGGATAAAAACCCAATGACCTATGCCGTCGGCCTGCTTCTCGACGCCGGAATCGTCTTCGCTTCCGACACGCGCACCAATGCCGGTGTCGACCATGTCTCGACCTTCAAGAAAATGACGGTCTTCGAGGTTCCGGGAGAGCGGGTGATCGTCCTCATGGGCTCGGGCAATCTCGCCATCACCCAGTCCGTGGTCAGCCAGCTCCATGCCTGGAACGAGGCCCTGCCGAAGACGGGCGCGGCCCGCGCCCGCGCCAACCGGGCGATCAGCCGAGCCGGCACCATGTTCGAGGCCGCCCGCATCGTCGGCGCGGCCCTGCGCGAGGTTCATGCCCTCGACAACGAGTATCTCCAGGCCCATGGCACCGATTTCAACGCCATGTTCATCCTGGGCGGCCAGATCGGCGAGGAAAAGCCCCGCCTGTTCCAGATCTACGCCGCCGGCAATTTCATCGAGGCGGGCAAGGACACACCCTATTTCCAGATCGGCGAAACCAAATACGGCAAGCCGATCATCGACCGCATCGTGCGCCCGGAGACGTCGCTGACCGTCGCCGCCAAATGCACGCTGATTTCCTTTGACTCGACCATGCGCTCCAACGTCTCGGTCGCCATGCCGCTCGACGTGCTGGTCTACGAGAGGGACAGCCTGAAGGTCGGCCACTACCGCCGCATTCCGCGCAATGATCCCTATATGACGGCCCTGTCCGAGGGCTGGTCCAAGGGCATTCTCTCCGCCTTCGAAGCCCTGCCCGATCCCGACTGGCCGGTCGGCACCGCCGAGTCCCGACCAAGGACCCGGCGCCGCAAGGCCTGATTGCCGTCGCGGCTTCCTCGGCAAAACTGAATGGGGTTCACAAAGATTTCGGCACGGTCATAATCACCCGGTCCCGCGCAGAGAGGACCAATATGACCTACGAAACGATCCTGTTCGAGCGCCGGGGAGGCCTCGCCCACATCACCCTGAACCGGCCCGAGGTGCTGAACGCCCTCAACTATCCGATGTACAGGGAATTGTCCGACGCCCTCGATGCCGTCGCCGCCGATCCGTCTTTGCGGGCCGTGCTGCTGACCGGCGCCGGACGGGCCTTCTGCTCGGGGGCGGATCTGTCCCGCAAATTCGCCATTCCCGAAGGCGGCACCATCGGCGATGGCGTCGCCGAGGCGATGCATCGCCTGATCAACCCGATGGTCGCGCGCATCGCCGCGCTGCCGAAGCCCGTCGTCGCCGCCGTGAACGGCGTGACCGCCGGCGGCGGGGTCGGTGTCGCCCTGGCCTGCGATATCGTCATCGCCGCGAAATCCGCCTATTTCGTGCAGGTCTTCGGCCCCAATCTCGGCATCGTGCCCGACATCGGCTGCACCTGGATGGTGCCGCGCCTCGTTGGCCGCGCCCGGGCGCTCGGCCTTGCCCTCACCGGCGAGCGGCTGCCGGCGGAAAAGGCCGCCGACTGGGGCCTGATCTGGGCCGCGGTCGAGGATCAGGACCTGATCACCAACGCGACCGGCCTTGCCGAGAAACTGGCGGCGGGCCCGACCACCGGCTTTGGCCTGATCAAGAAGGCGATCATGGCGTCGGAGCACAACAGTTTCGAGGCGCAGCTGGCGCTGGAAGCCGAATCCCAGCGCATCGCCTTCAACACAAACGACACGCCGGAGGGCGTCGCCGCCTTCCTGCAGAAGCGCAAACCCGTCTTTACCGGAGCCTGAGCCGATGGCCAGCGAGTACACGAAGATTACCGTCGCCGTCGATGGCGACGGCGTGATGACCCTCACCCTGAACCAGCCGGAAGCGCTCAACGCCGTCTCCAAGGCGATGATCCGCGAGATATGCGCCGCCGTCACCCTGGCCGAGGATCCGGCCGGCGGCGTCCGCGCCCTCTTGATCACCGGCGCCGGGCGCGGCTTCTGCGCCGGGGCCAATCTGGCGGACCCGGACGGACTGACCGGCGACGGCGTGCCCGATGTCGGCCTGGTGCTGGAAGAATTCTACAACCCGTTGTTCAAGCGTCTGCGCGACCTGCGGGTGCCCATCGTCACGGCGGTGAACGGCCCCGCGGCGGGCGTCGGCATGAGCTTCGCCCTGATGGGCGACATGGTGGTGGCCGGAAAATCCGCCAGCTTCCTGCAGGCCTTCGCCAAGATCGGCCTTGTCCCCGATGGCGGCTCGTCCTGGCTGCTGCCCCGCTTGGTCGGCCGGGCGCGGGCGATGGAACTCGCACTGATGGCCGAGAAACTGCCGGCGGAAAAGGCCCTCGACTGGGGCCTGATCAACCGCGTGGTCGAGGATGCCGAACTGATGGCGACGGCGACCGAGATCGCCCGCAAGTTCGCCAAGGGCCCCACCCGCGCCCTCGGCTTCATCCGCAAGATGATGCAGGCCAGCCTCGAGGCCAGCTACGACCAGCAGCTCGATCTCGAGCGGCAATTGCAGCGCGCCGCCGGCCAGACCGCCGATTTCCAGGAAGGCGTCGCCGCCTTCCTGCAGAAGCGCCCGGCGCAATTCACCGGCAAGTAAGTCGGGGCCAAGGGGGCGTGGCCGAGGTCACGCCCCGTCCCTGCCGATCGATCCCGCCAGGAAATCGAGGAAGGCGCGAATGCGCGCGGCCAGATGATCATGGCCGACATAGACCGCGTGGATCGTCTCGCTTTCGCCCGCGTTGAAATCCTCCAGCACTGGCAGCAACCGCCCCGCCGCGATATCGGCCGCGACATGGAAGGCGCCCAGCCGCGCGAGCCCGAGGCCCTGCAAGGCCAGCTGGCGCAGGATGACGCCATTGTTGCCATAGGCATTGCCGGTCACCGGCAGGGTGAAACCCTCGCCGCTGGCGGGATCGCGAAACGGCCATTCGTCGAGGCTGCGGCGGAAATTGAAGCGCAGGCAATTATGCCGGGCAAGGTCCCGGGGCAGCGCCGGCAGTCCCTGCGCTGCCTCATAGGCGGGTGCGGCCACGATCACCCGCCGGTTCTCCAGCAGTTTCCGCGCCTTCAGCGCCGAGTCCCGCAACGGGCCCGAGCGGATCGCGATATCGGTCCGCTCGTCGACGAGATCAATCACCGTGTCGGTCAATGACAGGTCCAGCTCGACCTGCGGATGACGCGCCAGGAAGGCCGGCACCAGCGGCAGCAGGCAATGCTCGCCGAAGGCGACCGAGGCTGAAACCCGCAGGCGGCCGCGCGGCGCCGCCCCGGCGCCGGTCGCCACCACGCGCTCCGCCTCGTCGATCTCGGCGAGGATGCGCCGCGCCCGCTCGAGATAGAGCGCGCCTTCCGCCGTCAGTTGCAGCATCCGGGTCGAGCGGACGAAAAGCGGCAGGCCCAACCGGTCCTCCACCCGCGTCACCAGCTTGCTGACGGCCGAAGGCGACAGGCCGAGCTTGCGGCCGGCCGCCGAAAATCCCCCGGCCTCCGCCGCGGCGACGAAGACGCCCATTTCGCCCGCGCGATTGTCCATGATCGGCCTTTGAATTTGTTTCAAAGATACTGTTACCGATCAGGACATTCATTCTCAAGCGATGAAGCCGCATCTTCCCCGTCAATGATCCTCTCGACAGGGATGCGCCATGCCCATCGCCCTTTACGCCCTGACGATCGCCGCCTATGCGATCGGCACCACGGAATTCGTCATCGTCGGCCTACTGCCGACCGTCGCCGCCGATCTGGGCATCACCCTGCCGCTGGCGGGGTTGATCGTCAGCGTCTATGCCCTGGGCGTGACCTTCGGCGCCCCCGTCCTCACCGCCCTGTCGGGCCGGATCGAGCGGAAACCCCTGCTGCTGGGTCTGATGGCGCTCTTCATCGCCGGCAATGTCCTGGCCGCCCTCAGTCCGGGTTACGGGATGCTGCTGGTCGCCCGCGTGCTCTCGGCCTTCGCCCATGGCGTCTTCTTTTCCGTCGGCGCGACCATCGCCGCCGATCTGGTGCCGGCGAACCGGCGGGCTTCGGCGATCGCGCTGATGTTCATGGGGCTGACCGTCGCCATCGTCACCGGCGTGCCGCTCGGCACCTTCATCGGGCAAAGCCTGGGCTGGCGCGCCACCTTCTGGGCCGTCGCCGGCCTTGGCCTCGTCGCGATGACGGGCATCGCCGTCCTGCTGCCGCGCGGCATCGCCAAGGCGCCGCCCGCCTCCCTGCTGGACCAGTTGCGCGTGCTCGGCTCCGGCCGGCTGTTGCTGGTCTTCGGCATGACCGCGCTTGGCTATGGCGGGACCTTCGTCGCCTTCACCTATCTCGCGACCATCCTGCAGGACATCACGGGCTTCGCCGCTTCCAGCGTCAGCCTCATCCTGATCCTCTACGGCGCCGCCATCGCCGCCGGCAATATCGCGGGCGGCCGTATCGCCAATCACGATCCGGTGAAGGCGCTGATCGGCCTGTTCGTCGCGCAGGCGCTGGTGCTCGGCCTCTTCACCCTGACCGCGCCCCTGCCCGTCCTTGCCCTGCTGACCCTGACCGCCCTCGGCTTCCTGTCCTTCGCCAATGTGCCGGGGTTGCAGCTCTATGTCGTGCAGCTGGCCCGGGAACATCGGCCCATGGCGGTCGATACCGCCTCCGCCCTCAACATCGCCGCCTTCAACCTCGGCATCGCGCTCGGCGCCTGGATCGGCGGGCTGGTCGTCGCCTCGCCCCTCGGCCTGGGCGCGACGCCCTGGGTCGGCGGGTTGATGGTGACGGGCGCCCTGCTGCTCACCCTGTGGAGCCGCGCGCTCGATGGCCGGAAGACCACCGCCGTGCTGTGCGAAGCCTGAACCTTATTTGAAAGGACCCTGTCCCATGCACAATGTCACTGCCCATGGCGCCGAAATTCCGGTGCTTGGCTTCGGCACCTATCGCGTCTCGCCCGCGGATACGCTTCGCATGGTGCCCCATGCCTTGAGCCTCGGTTATCGCCACATCAATACCGCGCAGATCTATGGTAACGAGGCGGAGGTCGGCGATGGCATCGCGAAGTCCGGCATCGCCCGCGACCGCATTTTCCTGACCACCAAGATCTGGGTCGACAATTATCGCCGGGATGCCCTGCTCGCTTCGGCCGAGACCAGCCTTCGCAAGCTGAAGACCGACCATGTCGACCTGCTGCTTCTGCATTGGCCGAACCCCTCCGTTCCGCTGGCGGAACAGATCGGTGCCCTGAACGAAGTCCAGGCGGCGGGCAAGGCCCGGCACATCGGCGTCTCGAACTTCAACTCCGCGCTGATGACCGAGGCGGCCAGCCTCTCGCCCGCGCCGCTCGTGACCAATCAGGTCGAGTATCATCCTTATCTGGAGCAATCGAAACTGATCGCCGCAGCGCGGGCCGCCGGCCTCGCCATTACCGCCTATTACGGCATGGCGGACGGCAAGGTCTTCGCCGATCCGGTGCTGCGAGAGATCGCCGGGCACCACGGCAAGAGCATCGCCCAGGTCGTGCTGCGCTGGCTGGTCCAGCAGGATGGCGTCATCGCCCTGAGCAAGACAGTGAACGAAGCCCGGGCGGCGGAGAACCTCGCTATCTTCGGCTTTACCCTCACGCCGGACGACATGGCCGCGATCAGCGCTCTCGCCCAGCCGAACGGCCGTCTTGTCAGCCCGCCCGGCCTTGCCCCCGCCTGGGACTGAGGCGGCCGATAGGAATCATCTCGGGCGCGTCCGGTCCACCGAGCGCGCCCGCCCAGTCCCCCAGCCAGCGATCGACAGTCAGGCCGGCATCGGCGATCAGACGGTCCAGTTCCGCTTGCCCCGGGAAAGACAGACGGGACCGCGCGCCGTGGCGCCGGCCCGTCGCCACGACCTCATAGACCGTCTCATACGTAACGATCCCGGCAGCATCATCGCGCGCGACATCATTCCAGGCGTGAACGAGGCCGAAGTCGGGATGGATGATCTCCCGCCGGGATGCCTCGGGGGTCCATTCCCGCCATTCTTCCCGCAGCGGATTACGGCTGTCGAAAATGAAACGCCCTTCCGGCGCGAGATGCGCGGCGATGGTCTCCAGCACCGCGCGCCGGTCGTCCCCGGTCAGGAAGACCTGGAAGGCATGGCCGGTCAGCACCACCAGATCGAAAGTCCGGCCAAGCCGGATATCTCGCGCGTCGCCTTCGAGCCAGGAGACCCGGTCACCCCCCACCCGCCGCCGGGCGATATCCAGCATCGCCGCCGCCGGATCGATGCCGGTGACGACACAGCCGGCGAGGGCAAGACCCGCCGCCAGTTGCCCGGTACCGCAACCAAGATCGAGCACGCGAAGGCCGGGCCGGGTCATCGCCCGGATGCGGTCGAAATCCT
Source organism: Zavarzinia sp. (assembly GCF_049306435.1). Taxonomy (NCBI): domain Bacteria; kingdom Pseudomonadati; phylum Pseudomonadota; class Alphaproteobacteria; order Rhodospirillales; family Zavarziniaceae; genus Zavarzinia; species Zavarzinia sp. Next base: position 2,192 of record NZ_JBAQRT010000105.1, on the reverse strand, counting down.
CGCCCCAATGATTTTCGAGATCGTAGAAACCGGCCAGTGCCGGGTCGTCATAAAGCCGGTCGTCGGCGCTCATCGGCCGAACAGGCGCGACCACAAGCCGCCATTGGCCGGTTGGCCCGCCTGCCAGCCCATCTGCCAGAAGGCGGCTTCCAGCCGGCAGCTTTCGGCGAAGGTGCGAATGAGGGACGGCATCCGCGCCTCGGTCGCCCGGACAATGGCGAGACGGTCGAGTTCGGCGATGGCGTCATCGGCGACGCGGCCGTACGCCGCGCCCGAATACATCTCGATCCAGGGCAGGTAGCGATTGTCCTCGCCCCGGAAATCCGGTCGCTCGGTGATCGCCACGGCGATGTCGCGGTAACCGACGACGCAAGGGCTCAGCGCGACCTTGAGATCGAGCACGTCGCCCGCCAGCCCCCGGTCGAGGACGTAGCGGGTATAGGCCATGCATTCGGGTGCTTCCGGCGCCTGTTCCATTTCCTCGGCGGAGATGCCCCAGGCTTTGCAGAATTCGATATGCAGGCCCATCTCGTGATTGATCAGGGCATCCAGCGTCGCCGCCGCCGAGCGCATCCCGGCGAGGTCATCGGCCTTGACCACGGCAAGGGCATAGGCCCGCGCAAAATGGATCAGGAACAGATAGTCCTGCACCAGATAGTGGCGAAAGGCCGCCTCGGGCAGGGTGCCCCGGGCGAGGCCATCGACGAAGGCATGGCCGACATAGGCCTGCCAGTCCGCCGCCGCGCCGTCGCGCAGGCGGTCGAACAGTCGGGTCACGCTCGCTCCTCGATCCAGGCGGCCTGAATGGCTTCGAGGATCTTCTCGTTGGAGCGGTCGGGATGATCGGTGAAACCGGGCAGCGCCAGCACCCATTTGTGCAGGTCGGTGAAGCGCAGGTTCACGACATCGGCCTCCGGGTGGAACTCTTCCAGCCCTGCGGCGATATCGTAAACATCGGTCCAGCGCATGGTGCTTACTTGTCCACCATCATGTTGCGGGTCGCGGCCGGCAGGCTGACGATCAGGCCGTCCAGCTCTTCAGACATGATGATCTGGCAGCCGAGGCGCGAGGTATGGGTCAGGCCGAAGGCGAGGTCGAGCATGTCCTCTTCCTCTTCGCTGGCCTCGGGCAGGGTCGCGTAGAATTCGGGATCGATCACGACATGGCAGGTCGAACAGGCCAGCGAGCCTTCGCAGGCGCCTTCGAGGTCGATCTTGTTGCGATGGGCGATTTCCAGCACCGACAGGCCAAGCGGGGCGTCAACCTCGGTCCTGGTCTTGCCATCGGGGCTCACGAAAATCATCTTGGGCATGGAAACTCTCTCCAGAAATCTGATCGGGAGGCTTAGCCCGCCTGCAGGCGGGATTCAAGCCGGCTGACGTCGACGCCGGACAGCGCGCGTCTGATGTTGCGATCCATGCGCCGTTCGGCGAAGGGCCGGCCCGCCGCTTCCAGGGCTTCCGTCGCGGCGACAACGGCCTCGCGATCGTCGCCGGTCATCGCGACTTCGAGCGCCGCTTTCGCCGCCTCGATCCCGGCCCGCTCCTCGGCCGAGAGCAATTCGCCGTCGCTGGCCAGCGCCGCGTCGAGCGCGAGGATCAGGCGGCGGCCGTCCACCCGCGCCTCGGCCAGCAGGCGGGTGACGACATCGGAGCGGGCGTTTTCGAGCGAGGCGCGGAGCATTCCCGTCATCTCGTCGTCGGTCAGGCCATAGGTCGGCTTCACCTCGACCCGCGCCTCGACGCCGGTCAGGGCCTCGCGGGCGGAGACGGTCAGCAAGCCGTCGGCATCGACGGTGAAGGTGACGCGGATGCGCGCGGCACCCGCGACCATGGCCGGAATGCCGGCGAGGACGAAGCGGGCGAGCGAGCGGTTCTGCTCGACCATCTCGCGCTCGCCCTGCACGACATGGATCGCCATGGCGGTCTGGCCGTCCTGATAGGTGGTGAAATCCTGCGCCCGGCTGACCGGGATCGGCGTGTTGCGCGGGATCACCTTCTCGATCAAGCCGCCCATGGTCTCGAGCCCCAGGGACAGCGGCACGACGTCGAGCAGCAGCGTGTCGGAGCCGATGGTCAGGGCCTCGGCCTGAAGCGCGGCGCCGAGGGCCACCACTTCATCGGGATCGATGTCGGACAAAGGCTCCCGCCCGAACAGCGCGGTCACTTCGCGGCGAACGAGCGGCACCCGGG